>JAIRUI010000001.1 GCA_031254455.1 Chitinispirillales bacterium
ACCGGCACGGTAACTGTCTCAGGCGGCAGGGTTGAGGCGTCCACCGGCTGCGCAGTTTTTAATAATGGAGGCGGTAAAATTACCGTGTCGAACACGGCGGTGGTTACATCGGCAAATACAGCACCAGCGCAAGGTACAATAAGCATTCCTTCCTTCGCTACAGGAACCGGCACGGGTCTTGAAATCACGGGCGGCACGGTGAGCAATACCTCCACCTCCGCCGACTCCCGCGCCGTTTACAACAGTTCGAACAAAAGCATCGTCATCAACGACGGCAGGATTTTGGCAACAAACGGATATGCCGTTTACAACGCTTCCTCCGGCTCGGTTGGTATTGACGGCGGCGTGCTGTTTGCCTACGGCGAAGACGAAAGCGACGTTATCTACGGCAGTCACTACACAATAGGTTTAGACGCGACAATAGTGGCGTGGGACAATGCGGCAGGAAACACGGAATACGATGTATTCTCAAGCGAAGATATTTTCGTATCCGCCGAAGCAACGGCAGTATGGGATACGCGAAACGGCATTGTATATGCCAATGGCGCAACAAACGGCATTATCCTTATTGAGGGCGTTACTGTGAAGAAGGGAATCCCGACTTACACAGTACCCACAGACCTAACGGCAATTTACGGGCAAACTTTGGCTAATGTTTTGCCTTTGCTTACGGGTGGATGGGAATGGATGAGTCCGGCAACGCTTGTCGGAGAAGTCGGAGAGCAAACGCACAAGGTGAAGTTTACACCGGATGATGTTGCCAACTACAACATTGTAGAGAACATTGACGTGAAAGTTGTGGTAAGCAAGGCTAATCCGGCATACACTGCCCCGAACGGTTTAACGGCAACTTATGGGCAAACCTTGAAGGATGTAACACCTGCGCTCACAGACGGCTGGTCGTGGATGAATCCGACAACATCAGTAGGCGCGGCAGGAGAACAAACCCACAAGGCGAAGTTTACACCGAGCGATGTCGCCAACTATAATGTTGTAGAAAACATTGATGTGAAGGTAATGGTAGGCAAGGCAACTCCGGCATACACTGCACCCGACGGCTTAACGGCAACAGTCGGGCAGACTCTGAAGGATGTTTTGCCTATGCTTACGGGTGGATGGTCTTGGATGGTTCCGTCAACACTTGTAGGAGCAGTTGGAGAACAGACGCACAAGGCGAAGTTTACACCGTCTGATATTGCCAACTACAACATTGTAGAGAACATTGACGTGAAGGTGGTGGTGTCGGCAGGTGGTGCAAACGCGGTCCTTAATAAGAAGGAGTCAAGCGGGCGCAGTGACATCAGACTGTCAAGCAACATAGTCTCTGAGAAGGCAGTTATCACTGTTGATTTACCGAATGGTGAGAGGGTTTCTCAGATTAAGGCGGTAATCTATGATAACATCGGCAATGTGGTGTTTGAAAAGACTGAGAGAGACGGTAGCATTACTTGGAATTTAACCAACAATGCAGGCAGAAATGTAGCTAACGGAACATATTTGATTGTGGTTGAAGCGAAAAACACAAACGGGAAGAGTTATCAGTATTCTACTAAGGTGGGTGTGAAACGGTAAGTGTGGCGCTGGATTGCTTCGCTTTGCTCGCAATGACGGAAGAAAGAAATCTATTCTTCGTCGTATCTTTGATAACCCATTGCGCTCAAAGCGTGGTCAATGCTTTCAAATTTTCCGGTTTTGGCATAGACGAAAGAAGAATCTACGTCAATTTTCGCAAGCGTTGCGGCGTCGTTTTGTAAATTATATATTTTATTCGGATTTACAAGCATAATTTGTTCGCCGCCAGTCGCTTTCTCCAATAAAACACTGCGCGCAAAACCGCCTTGACACCCAAAACTCCCCGCCGTGTATCTGACGCTCATTAATTTTCTCCGGCTGAATAATAGTTTTGCAAATATTGTTGCATTTTTAACGCTTCCGCGTAATTAGGATTGAATTTCAGCGCGTAAGCGACATGTTTTGCCGCTAAATCGTACAAGTTTTTCCCAAGCATCAATCCCGCTAAAATCGTGTGAGAAATATAATCGCTCGAATTTATATCTATCGAGGTCAAAAGATGGTCTATCGCGAGATTTTGTTCTTCTAATTTAATCAAAACTAAAGCGTATTGACGGTGCAGATATGAATTTTGCGAGTCTAAGTTCAGCGCTCTGTTAAAACATTCAGCCGATTTCAAATACTCTTTTTTTTCATAATAAATGTTTGCAATTTCCATAAGCGCGGGAAGATTAAGCGAGTTGTATTTCAGCGCTTCTTCCAAAAGTCCGGGCGCAGATTGTTTTTGATTCGTGTATGCAAAATAAAGTTCGCTGGAAATAATATCGCCTAAATTTATGTTGCGAATCGCATTTATTCCGTCTATATCTTTTTGCTGCGAAATTTCGGGAATCATAGTTGCGCCGATAGGCGATAAATACGTTTTTATATCATCGACAAACGGTTGGTTTTGTCTGTGCAACGCCGAATAGTATTCAAGTTTTGGAACGTTATCCGTAAAAATTTCACCGTCTTGCGACATTCTTGCCAAATCATTTCTATCACAAAGAAAACTTGCCGCTAAAATTCTCCTGTCCGAAAGCATATAGAGCGAACCGCCCCAATAACTCCATCGCAGATCTTCGACTACTTTTTCGTTTTGTGAAAAGATTTCCTGCGCTCTTTTTCCGCTCAAATTGCCGAATTCACCGTTTGTTCCGACAAGCAGAAATTCACTTCCGTTAAACCATAATTGTGAATTTGGAAACACGGATACAAATGTTTTAATTATTGATTTGAATACGGCAAAATCAAACGACGCAATAGGTACGAATTGTGTAATTATTCCGTCTTGGTTCAAACTTTTTTTTGCGTTTTCGTAAAAATCGACAGTGTAAAATCCGGAGCAATACGGACGAAAAATCTGCCCTATTTCAATCGAAATTATGTCATATTTTCTGTCGTTTCGGCGAATAGTTTTACGTCCGTCTTCAACAATAATTCTTACTTTCGGATTACTCAAGAAACCAACGTCAAATTCGCTTTTTGCAAAATCGAAAACCGATTCTTCAATATCCACACAAAACAAACCGTCTATTCCATAGTATAAAAATCTGCTTGCCGTAAGTCCCGTTCCAAAACCGATTAAAAGTATATTTTTAGGATCGTTTTTTGAAATTATCGATGGAATATGCGCAGCCATAATTTGTCGGGTTTTACGGTTTTCACCTTGCCATAAACGGTCTATTTCCATAGTTTTTATACCGTTCTTTGATGTAATTGAAACAATCGCTTCCCGTCCTTCTTTAAAATTCACTACCGTTTGTTTTTTATCAAAAGAAAGATAGTTCTTAATAAAATCAGCATAATTTTCTCTTCCTAAAAACAATGCCGCAAGCGGCAAAAGAATTATAACGATTGCAATTTTTTTTTGTGAATATTTAAGAATTGCAACGCTTCCTACGAGTATAGAAACTACAAACGCCAGAATTATCGTGTTTGCGATTCCAAAAATCGGCAAAAATAAAAATCCGCACATAATCGCTCCGAAAATGGAACCGACCGTATTTGCCGCCGACAAAATCCCCGCTGTTTTTTCGGCGGATTTTTTGACTATTTGTACTGTCGCCGGAAGCATCATTCCTGAAAACAGCGACGGTAAAAAAGAAATCAAAACCGTTATTAGCAGGATGGAAAGAATTGATTGATTTTTTGCGATATTCATCCAAAATCCAGCCGGATTTAATAGAAAAACCGTTGAAAAAACCGTACTCCAAACTATAGAAATAATTCCAAACCAGTTTAATTTTTGCGAAATCTTATCCGAAATCGCTCCAAAAATTCCCGCTCCAAGCGCAAGTCCGAAAATTACGCAGGAAATCGTTAAGGTATAAACAAAAATAGTATTTGTGATTATTAACGCCAAAAATCTGCTTGCGATTAATTCGGCAAGCATACCGTTAAATCCGACAAACGCGAACAAAAAAATCGGCAAAAACGGTATTTTTTCGTTGGAAACAATATTTTTTGCCGATTTTTTGAATAGAAATAAAGCCGAAACCGCGACCAAAATATTTATTCCGGAAGCGGTGAATATTGAGTTTCTAATTCCAATGTTTTGCAACAGTAAAAATCCCGTCAAAATCGCTCCGCAGACGGCTCCTAAAGAATTTACGGCATAAACGCCCGAAATTTGTTTTTCTGTAGAATTTTCTTTTGCAAGTCCGACCATAACCGGAAAATTCATTCCAATAAAAATCGCACTTACGCCTATACTTACGATATGCACAAAAACCGTTAAGATGTTGCCGGGTATATAAATTTTATTTAACAGCGTAAAAAGCGCGACACTTAACGCCCCGAAAATTCCGACCAAAAATTCCAATTTTGCGTATAACTTTGCATCAAATTTTCGCTCTTTTTTAACGATTAAGCAATTGCCAAGCGCCATTGCGCCAAAAAAAACGGCGGTAACCGCCGAAATCGCGGTAATCGAACTCCCGAAAATCTGTGAACTCCATCTAATCCAGCAAATTTGATAAATTAACGACGAGACTCCCGATAAAAAAAACAAAACGTTAGCCATTATTTTCCTCCGAATCCAAATTCAAAAGAGATTTTTACCCCGTTGTCGCTCGTGCCGCTCGACGGTTCGTGCGCATAGACTTTGTTGCCGCTATCGTCATAACCCAAATATATATCCGGACTTTGTTTGAATCCGTAATATTCGTGAAAATACAATACTTTCCACGCTCTATTTTGCACTAAATATTTTATAAATCCGAATTCAAATCGCCAACCGACTTTCCCGTCAATATCAAATTTAAACTTAAAATTTTGAATCGGCAAAATCATCGTCTCCCAAACCGGAATCGAAAACGACAACTCAGAAATAACGCCTAAACCTTGGCTGTTTTTGGTAACGACGGAAATTCCCGGATTTATTCTTAACCAATAATATTTTTCGGAAATATTAAGACCTATAGGACGTATCCAGCCGTTAAACGCTACGTCGGTATATAATTTAAAATTCACATTGGAATTGGCGATTGCCGAATAACCGATTTCTAAATTTTCCCCGTGAAAATAATTGTCTTTGTTTTCAATCTTTACAGGCCAGTAAATCAAACACGTATCCAATTTTTTTGACGGGTCTGTGGTTTGAAAAAGTATTTCCCCCTGAGAACTTCCGTCATAAGTATGGTTTACGGAACGCGAATAATTAAATTTCGCGCCAAACGACAACTTATTTTCCGGGTTGTAATATTTATATCCGATTTCACTGCCGGCGGTAAGACCGTATTCGTCACTTCGAGGGGTACCCTTTATAATAATGTTTGGGATTGACTGTTTTTCAAATTCTTCAGAATACGAAAATCTATATGCCAAAAGTGAGAATTCAAGCGAATGTCGGGATGGAAAATCCGAAAAAATTGTCGAAAAAATAAAAAAAATAAGTATCGCTACAGATTTTAATTGTTTCATTTATTATTACTCCTATTTTTTACATAAAATTTTGAACAAAACACGAAAATTAAAACGAATATACTATTTTTTGGAACTTATATGCGTACCTGTCGCATAAGTAAGATTTTTGCAATTGAAACAGCCGAAAATTAAAAATAGAGATCATAGAAACCGTGAATCAAAACCTAAAGGAACTATCAATAGTCCAAAGACGACATATTTCTCGCATTACTTAACGATGACAACGTCGTCGGTCGCTAAATAATAAAGGCTTCTTCCCGACATCTTATAACTGCTGATTACTCCGACTATACGAATTTTAGCATCTTTTTCAGGATAGTTGTTCGTTTTACCGTCATTGCACCTAAACTCAAACCCCGTCTTGCAGCATGCGGCGGCATCCGAGAACAGTATGAAATGGCTGCAGTCGATCGGTACATTCCCAGGACACCACGAGTCATATTCGCCTTCAATTTTCATAGTTTTCCCCAAATAATTTTCCGGCTTTGTAACTATGTTAAGCAACATTGCCTGCTGCATTACATCGCTTAGCGCTGTCAAATCCACATCTATTTTTTTACGGTTCTCCTGAGAACACACTGAAACGGCGCACGCACATATCAAAAACAGAAATAACGTTATATTTTTCATTATACTTTAACTCCTTTTGCAATAAAACCCGCCGTGCAAAATACCAAAAAGACGACTATATTCACGGCTACGATAGTAGAACCTACAGGCGTTCCCGCTAAAATTGAAATCAGAATACCAAATGCGGCGCACAGCACGGACACGACAGCCGAGCATATCGTTACAGCCTTAAAACTTTTGAATACGCGCATAGCGGAAAGCGCCGGAAATATTATAAGCGCCGAAATAAGCAGCGAGCCTACAAGATTCATAGCCAGCGCTATTACCACGGCGATAATGATTGCAAGAATAAGATTGTAAGTTTTCGCCTTTATACCTGTCGCGGCGGCGAACTCTTCGTCAAACGTTATTGCGAATATCTTGTGATAAAACAGTAAAAACACCGCTGTTACCAACGCCGACATTGCAACGCACAGGATTACGTCCGTAAGACTCAGCGTCAAGATAGACGTAGAACCGAACAGAGTAGTGCATACGTCGCCTGAAAGGTTTGACGATTTTGCAAAAAGGTTCATTATCAAATAACCTATCGCTAAGGCGGACACGGAAAGCATCGCTACTGCGGCATCCCCTTTAATTTTTGCGTTTTGTCCGGCGCACAGAAGCAATACGGCGGTTATTATCGTTACCGGCAAAACAAAAAACATATTGCTTGTCAAATTCATCGCCGCAGAAACTGCAACCGCGCCAAAAGCGACGTTGGAAAGCCCTGAGCCGATAAATGAAAAACGTTTTAACACAAGCGTTACGCCCAAAAGTGAAGAACAAAGCGCGATAAGAACGCCTGCGGCGAAAGCGTATTGGACAAACGAAAATTGAAAATACATAACTAATTTGTCAAGAATTTCTTCCATTATTTCTACCTTTTTCTGCCGAACCGACCTAAGCGCGCTTAGATTCGTTTTCAGTATATTCTTCTTTAGCGCCGAAAAAAAGCAACTTTTGCTTACCTGTATGAAGGATGTGTGATGCGTATTTTACAGAAGCGGCTACGTCGTGGGTAATCATTATTATAGTAATTCCACTGCGATTTAATTTACCAGTTAACTCATACATTTCGGCTGCCGCTTTTGGGTCAAGACCCGATACCGGCTCGTCCAACAAAAGAATTTTATCTGCGGCGCACAACGCTCGCGCCAACAACACCCGACGTTGCTGACCGCCCGACAGTTCCCGATAGCAGCGCGACGCCAAAGAATCTACGCCAAGCGTTTCCATGCTGTCTTTGGCAAGCTGCTTTTGCTCCTTGTTATAAAAAGGACGTAAACCGCAGCGGTTAAGACATCCCGACAGCACCACTTCTTTGACACTGGCGGGAAAATCGTCCTGTATCGCAGCCTGTTGCGGAAGATAGCCGATATTGTCGGGCTTGAGTCCGTCTCCCATTGTAACTCTGCCGGACATGGGAGACTTTAATTTTAACAACGCTTTCATAAGCGTAGTTTTACCCGAGCCGTTTTCGCCGACGATACAGAGGAAATCTTTGGCGTTCACCTTAAAAGAAATATCGTAAAGTACAATTTTTGTATCATACCCAAGTGTCAGATTAAGACATTCAAGTTGCGGCATATCGACTACATTCTCAATTCAGGGCGTTCTTTAAGACGTCCAGATTATTTTCCATTACGGAAAGGTATGTTATTCCATTAGCAACATCTTTCGAGGTAACCGACTGCATTGAATTAAGTATGAGAATCCGCTGATTTTTATCCTTAGTGTTTGCTATGACGGTTTTTGCGATAGATTGATCTGCGCTCTCGGTAACAATAACGTTACGCAATTTCAGTTCGTCAATCTTTTTGGCAAGAAAGATTATGGTCTCAAAACTCGCCTCTGTTTCCGCAGAACATCCGGTAAAGGCGGCAAAAGGCGTTAAACCGTAATCGTCGGTCATGTAACGGAAAGGAAAGCGGTCGCCAAACAGTACCGTTTTGACCGAAGCAGCCTCAGTAACCGCTTGGTATTGTGCGTTCAAAGACGAAAGTTTTTCAACGTATTGAGCCGAATTATCCCGATATACTTGTGCATTACCTGCGTCCAAAGACGAAATTGCGTCGGCTATTACAGGCAAAAGCGCAGCGGCGTTTTTCAACGAAAGCCATATATGTTCATCATACTCGGCTTCTTCTTCGTCTTCTACATCGCCATTCTCGGATTTCTCCGCTTCCATACCTTCTAAAGTCTCTTCAATCTTAGCCTTGTCGCCGAGCGATTCAAGTAAATTGATAACCGTCATATTCTTGTTAATCGCTCCTTTAAGCGCGTCATTCACCCATTCGTCTGACTCCCCGCCCACATAAATGAACAAATCGCAGGTAGATATTTTCGCTATATCGGCGACTGACGGCTGGTAACTGTGTAAATCTATTTTGTTGTCTAAAAGAAGAGTCAACTCCACTTTGTCGGCTTTATCCCCAAGTATTTGACGAACCCAGTCGAATTGAGGGAAAACTGTACAAACGATACTGGTTTCCTTGTTTGAGACTTTCTGCGATTTTTGTTTGCAAGCAAACAGTGTTAGTGTTAGTAATAAAGATGCAAGCGCCAAAACGGTAAAATACTTCATAGAGAAATCCTCCAAAAATAATGAATTAAAGTTGAACAGAAACGTTGCATTTCTCTTATAAAAATAATAATTTTGGTTCAATCCTAGTTAATGATAAAAAAATACCATGTTTTTATATAAAATACTATATTGCATTCACAGAGTGTACACATCTATAAAATCAAGATAATTTTAACGGATTTTCT
>JAIRUI010000002.1 GCA_031254455.1 Chitinispirillales bacterium
AAGACTTGGGCGAAAGCCCGTTTTACAGTTTTCTGTTATAAAAGTGCAAAAAATTTTTTAATTCATAACAAACATTTTAAATTACAATGAAATTTTTAGCAAAAATTAGCCGGAAAAAAATATTTTCACCCTTTTTATAGTTTGTTTATTTTTAAATTGTTAATTAGTGCTAATTTTTCTCTCTGAATCGCTGAAACTTTTCAACTTTGACTGCTAAAAATATTGCCCGTTTTTGAGGCATAAAAATGCATTATCTATCGCTACAGTTTAGCAGCTTTCACATAACGGCTCAGCGGCTTGGCGCAGGCGGGGCTTTCACTGCCGTTCGGACGGGCGATAAACTTCCAAATTCGCACAAACTTTCAGGCGAGCCACAGCCCCGCTTGCGCCAAACCGCTTGTTGCCTGCAGTGCATTTCTTGCATTTCTCTTGTCTATTTTTTAGTTTGCTCACTTATAAAATCAATTACCGATTCTTCTATTCCGCTCATTCGCAAATATCTTGGGTGATAAGTTCTGTATGTCAAAGTCGGCAAATTTGGGTGCTTTAACTGACACAATGTGTTAATGTCAAAACCGTTCACTTCAACAAATTCTATTTGCTCAAAGATATTTTCAAGGCGATAATCAAAACTATGACCTGTAAAAAACAGACAAATTTTTGGTTTTGTGATTTTTATTTCGTCAATCAGTAAATTATCTACGGTTGAGAATAGTTTTTCGTGTTCCGCATCTGGTCTTTCGCCGTTTTGGTCGTACTTGCTGATATTTGTCCAAGCGCACGAACAAGGTTCGTTACTTAATGCCGTTTCGATTTTTCGGATTACATTCCAAAAGGGCGAAGCATAATATTTTTCGCCAACATTGAAATCTTCGTATGCGGACATCATTCCTGCACACTCTTCTTCGGTAACAACATCTGAAAAAATTTCCCAACCGTAAGTTTCCTGCCCGATTGCAAGAAAAGGAAAAGATTGTTTTGCGTAATTTTCACTTGGCGACATCAAAAATGCGCCTGCAATTTGTTCGCCTTTGCAAATATCTTGAATATGCTGAAAATCAGATATTCGCTTGCAATATACTTTTAGAAGTTCGTCTTTAATGTTCATAAATTGAATGCTTTATGTTATTTGAAAATTTTTAATGCAATATATGCACACGCTTCAGCGTCTGCCAATGCGTGGTGGTGATTGTCAAGTCTAAATCCCAAATATTCCGAAACGGTGTGTAATTGGTGGTTTGGCAAATTTGGAAATTTTTGTCTTGCTTTTCGCAAAGTACAATAAAATTGATAGTTCGGATATTCCATATCGTACTGTGCGTAATTTGCTCTTAAACAGCCTTCATCAAAAGGACTATTGTGTGCAACCAACGGAAAATCTTTAATTTTTTCGGTTATTTTTGCCCAAACATCTGGAAATATTTTTGCGTTTTCTGTGTCCGATTTTGTCAAACCGTGGCAGTCGGTTGCCCAATAGCAGAAAAAATTAGGTTCGGGCTTTACCAACTTGTAAAATTTGTCGGTAATTATGCCGTTTTCTACAATTACAACGCCCACACTACAAATACTTCTGTATTGATTGGCGGTTTCAAAATCTATGGAGACAAATGATTTCATTAAAATTTGTTGTAATTTATTTGTTACATTCTGCTATTAAGCCGATAATATCTTTTTTGTCAAACTCGTCATATTCTTTTGCGAAAAATTCCGCAATATAATTAGCCAAATTTTCCAAAGCATCAGACGGCAAAGGTTTTCCATTCCGAAAATCATTGAAATTGAGTACATATTTATCTTTAGCGAAATTTTCTATAGGGTTATAAACTTTCGTCCAATCTTTTTCGGCTCCTTTTACTCTGTATCTGTAATTCTGATATTGCCGATTTTCAAATTTCGACCAAAAAGCAAAATACAATTTTCCGTTTCCCCATTGGTCGCCTACACGCAGCCACATTTCTTTGTCTATATGCCACCATAAAACATTAAGTTCGCCACTTGTTTCATCAGGTTCAAGTTTAAATTCCTTTAACTCTTGCTCTTGAATTTTTGAACGGACAAGTTCATTAATCTTTTTGACGTATTTTTTGCTGTTAATGTATGGTAATAATTTGTTTTCAAGAGCATTGAGGTTTTTTCTAACATCATCGTTAATTTCGCCTCCCAAGTTTATTTCTTGTGCCAAAGAGTTGATAATTCCAAAAATATGCTCTTGCATTTTCTTTGAAAATTCATCTGTATTATCAGATTCTTTGCTATTTGCATATTCGGCTATTTGCGTCAAATGTTGTAGTATGTCATTTACTGTTTTGGGTTTTGTATAAAGTACAATATCCTGCGAAACCATTCTCAACAAATCATTTACTTCTTCTAAAGTTACGGAACGCTTATCCCATATTTTCCATATTTCGCTGATAAAATTGTTGTACTTTTCTTTTTGAGTTTCAAAAACTTTCAAACTCTTTTCCCGCTTTTCGTCGCCCTCTGTTTGTCCTCGCAAAAGAAAAGCCGTAATAATGGCTGTGATAAATACTCCAATCAAAGCGCCGTAAAATTGGGTCGGCAAAATTTCAACATTGAACACTTTGAAAACGATTGCCGCCGCCAAAAAAAGAACGATAAAGGCTACAATAATGCCGTAAAAAACATAATCTTTAATTTTCATTCTGATATTTTTTTAAGTTTCCTGTTTCAAATAAATATTATCAAGGGCGGCGTAGCCGCCTTTGATAAATGGTTTTTACAAAGCAGGTTGGTGTTTTTTAGTTGGACTTTTTAAACACATACCATTTGTCAATGTTTGTAGGCTTGAATACTTATTTCCGCAATACTTGCAAGTATATTGGGATTTCTCACTTCCTTCGTACAATTCGTGTTTCTTTGTCGGACTTTTTGAACACATACCATTTACCAAAGTCTGAACGCTGGAATACTTGTTTCCGCACCATTTACAATAAAAATTTGCCATTTTGTTTTATTATTTTCGTTTTTACCTCCACTTTTTCGGCTATCGGTTTCTCCGCTCGTGTGTCGCCCGCGCATTGCAGGCAACGTTCTGGCGGCTTTGCGATGTTGCGGTTTCGCTTACGTTAGAGCGGGCTACAAGGTTTCAAAATCATGCTAAACTTTCCGCGTGATATGACCGCAATAGCGCAAAACCGACCGTTGGAAGCTGCCGAATTTTTTACTGTCTTACTTACAAAGTCTGTTTGTTTGCTCAAAAATTCGCTACAGAAATCTTAATAATTTTCTTTTTCAACTTTCATTTTTCATTTCATGTTTCGGTAACTTGTCAAAATACTTATTTTCTTTAACTTGTCTGATTA
>JAIRUI010000003.1 GCA_031254455.1 Chitinispirillales bacterium
TTGAGGTTAAAGCGTTTTCGAAAAGTGTTCACTCGTTATGACAAGTTAGATGTGGTGTTCAGCGGATTTATTTTTCTGGCAATGTGTATTGACGCCCTGTTTAGTGTGAACACAATGTAATATAGAAGAAGTAGAATTTATTGAAAAATCAATAAAAATTTAGGAAACCCTTTGAAAAAATGTATATTATAGAGTGTAAGCTTATATTTTGCTGTGGAGAATAGAACAATGGCGGGTAAAAAATATCTTTGTATTTGGATACATCCGTTATAGGAGGCTATTATGATGAAAAATTTATGCAAGATACTCACTTGCTGTTTCAAAACATAAAAGATGGAAAATACAGTGTTTTTATTTCAAATTTGACAGAAGAAGAATTAGAAAACGCTCCTTACGAAGTAAAAAATCTTTTGAATGATTTAGAGCATCAATTGATAGTAGTATCGCCTGAGTGTAAAAATCTAGCAAAGGATTACATAAATGAAATGTATCAAGACCCAGATGAAATCCGCAAATATGTATTTGGGGAAATTACCAACGTTTGGGCAAAGAAATAGGAGCAACAAAATGTATTTTAAGAAACTCATTGGGGACAACTGATGTTTTAATCGTCCATTTGATAACCAAACCCAGCTAAGGATTTCTCTGGAAACTCAGTCAAAAATTATTTATGATGACTATATACATATTTACACAAACTATCCTCATTACAACTAAGAGAAATAGTATTTTTAGCCAATAGGAACGGGAAAGGACAAGAAATGACCTTGACAAAACTACATAATGAACGGAGTAAAAGTAGCCCTGTAAAAATAACCGATTATATTCATTGTGAAAGTACTGATAAAACAATAGAAATACATCGTGGACGCAACGGTTATAATTGGGCGGGTCAAAAAGGAAAAATACTTGAATGGACTATCCCCGTTTTAGTTGAAAAATCCGCAGACGAAATCCTTGAAAAAATATACAGCTGCTCCGAATGGCAAACTTACGGGAAAGGCAGAGAAACAAGCATAGATAGTCCGGCATTACGCGATATTATTTGGAATAATATCCAACCGTACATGGATATTAAATCTATGAAAAGTGTGCCTAAAACTGGCGATAGTAAATCGGCGATGGTTAGAACTCAAACGAAAGGCAAATATATTATAGAAACAAAACGCGATATAATAACTATCGGGTCAAATGAATGTTATACCTTTTATCAAAGCGTAGCGTTTGTTGTGGAATGGTTTGTTAAAAATGTTGATAAGGATTATTTTAGAAACAAGGTTGTATATCTAAACGCAGACGATACTAAATCCGCTTTCTGGTTATACTTTTACAACAATTTTAATAAACTTGGATTAAAAAAACTTATTGCAACTCATTATGACGGGACTGGTTTATCTTATGGCAATAGTGAAACAAATATAAAATCAATCGGAATTTGGGAGGAATATGCTGGTTATATTATGGAATATGAAGGAAAAATTATAAGACGAGTTCCGCCGATTGGAGTAAAATCAGATTTTCACGGAGATTTTAAGGAAAAAATCTGTATGGATATTGCCAGAAACAAAGCCGATATAATAATGACAAATCCGCCCTTTGGACAAGAATGGAAAAATTATATAAATGCGATGTTATCTACTGGTAAAAAACTTATATTTTGGGGTAATGGCGGAGCGCCGCTGTATAATTGGTTTATGCCATTATTGAACAGTAAAAAAATACAAATAGTTAAAGATTGCAGTGATACATTTTTAATAGGACACTATATGACTCCGACTATGTGGAGGAAAAAAATAACGACATTTATTTATACAAGCGAAAATATATCTTGGCAAAAACCCGACAAAGACCATTATAGCGCCAAATCCGAAATGTTATCAAATGGCACGGCTTGGTATGACGATAATGAAATGTTATGTTGTGATAATGCCATGGTTCCGATAGATACAAACGAGATTTTAGCAGTGTCAACAACAATATTCAAGCACGGGATACTAAATGCTGGCTATCATATATTTGATTATCACAGATACCAGCCTTATAAAAATGGCAAACACATATTTTCACGAATCCTAATAAAAAAGGAACAAATATGAAATATCACTTTTTAATCGCGTGGTATGCCGCGCAAGAACAGCGGTCTGGCATAATACCCTCCTTAAAAGATTATTAAATAATTTCTGTAAAAAGGTTTACACAATATTTGAAAAAATCTCTATCCTCGAATATGAGGATAGTTTGTGTAAAATTGTATATAGTCATCAAAAATAATTTATAGAAAGTTCATACATGCAGAATAACATAAAACCGATACGGCAATATAACACACGGAAAACAAAAACCGTATTTTACTATTCCAAATCCTATCAGAACAATAGACTATCAAAAAATTGAGTTAAAAAACATATTTTTGATTCCAAACAATTTTGAATTTATCGTGTTTTTATTGCAGGAATAACAATTGTGATAATTAAGATATTATAAAAATTCAGAGTCATGATTGCAGAAATGCAATACTTTCCCGCTAAAGTATCAATATGTTTTTACCGATTAGAAGTATAGTAAAAATAAAATGTAAGAGGTTCGGATTTTCCGGCAACTTACAAGTGGGATATTTTATGAATTTACTTCAAAAGTAAGGTGGAAAATCAAATGAATATTTTATCGGTTGGCGTCAACACATACTCTAAAACGTACAGTCAGACGAATACGGATAAAACCGCCAAATCTGAGGCGAGTGCGGCAAGCGCAGATACAAAACAAAGTATTGACATATCCGTGCTCGGCAAATTGAAATCGACATTTTCCAACGTGAATTTTGTAACCGGTAAAGACCCGTTTAGCGCAGAAAATATAAAAAATAACGGCAAAAACACAGTTTATCTGGATGACGCGGCTCTGCGTAAAATTGAAACGGATCCTCGATATGCCGCCCGCGTCTTTGCCGAAATAGAGGCGTCTTTGAATATTTACGGCAAAGGTTTCTCTTATAGTGACGGCGACACAATAGCAACGCTTAGCCCGGGAGCGACAAACTTGTCGTTCTACGGAGAAACTGAGAACGTAAAATGTGTGGCTACTATGATTAAGTATAATGTCGGCAATTCCAACGATAAGCAAAATTCACTGTTTTCGTTTAAGGAGAGCGAGAAAAAAACAGTAAACCGCGGAATAATCGAAATATCAAACAACAGTCTTAAGAAATGGTTTGACGTTTTCAACGTTGCCGAAGATCAAAGACGGTATTATGATTTTGATACCGCATGGAGCAAACTTCAAGCGTCGGCAAGTTGATGCAAAACACAAAAAAATAAAATTGGAAAAAGCGATAACCCTGTTACAACAATAATGGGAATCGAATTCTTATTTTGTTCCTATTCTAAAAATTTATCCCAGAAACCCAAAGCAGAAATTAAAAACAAAATATCCAATAAAAATGCAAGTAAAAAACCAAATATATAAAAACCGGCAAGAAAATCAGAAATGTTTACACATAATTGATTGTTTCTTTTTTTCCTATATATCCCAGAAATAAAACAAGAAAAAGCAATAATATTGCTACACCAATAAATAATTCGCTCTTTCCGCAAGGAGAATTAGAAAGGAGCCAAACTATTACATACATCATAAAAAAAATCGGGATAAGCCCTGCAACGGTTCCCATAAAGAAATATGAGAATTTGATTTTTTTTATTTGAAAAAAATCCTTGTTTTTTTTGTACCATTCTATTCCCGCCTTTATTTGGTCTTTTGGGTCATCGCCATAGGGGTGTTTGAAAAATAATTTATGCTTAACTAATCTTGAACCAAAAATAAATTCAAAACGTTTTGCCGCCCGTTTTTAAATTTTCTGATAATACTTTCTGGAATTTATTATATTACCGTTGAGTGAAACGATATTGAGATAAAATACGGGAGATGTCATTGCCCAAACCAATAAATAAAAATGCGGCGGTAACGTGAAAGCGAAACCTCTTGTCGGGTATTACGGTTTATGGGTAGTTTTAACTTACCTCAGCGCCGTTGTTGCGATGCTCGGCATTCACTTTGCGCTTGTTGACGATATACGCCGCGCCCTTATATGTCTTATGATTTGCGGAGTATGCGACATGTTCGACGGACGCATAGCAAGCCTCTTCAAAAAGCGAACCATACGCCAGAGACATTACGGAATACAGATAGATTCCTTATCCGACATAATCGCTTTCGGCGTACTTCCGCTTGCTATAGGATACGGAGAACAATATTGTACGGTCGATAAACTTGTTTCTTTGGGATGGTTTGACACGGCTGTTTTTGCAATATATCTTTTGGCGGCGCTCATTAGATTGGCATACTATAATGTAATAGAGGGCGAACTTTGCAAACAGAACAAAAAGCGTACATACTACGAGGGTTTCCCGGTAACGGGCGTCGCCGTAATTATTCCGCTTGCGTATGCACTCTGCCATATATACGGAAGAAATGTTTACAGCATCTATAACATACTGCTTTTGTTTTTATCTGTTGCTTTCACGCTGAGAATACGGTTGCCTAAACCAAGCGTTCGCACTCAAATTATAATTTTCTGCATCGGTCTGCCCATCATAATATATCTGTTTATACTGTGTACGGTTTAACGTATTAGTATGCGCAGCTTTAAAACTGTCGAAATATCGTGCAGGGATAATCTTTTTATCTCGTTTTTGTACAATACGGCGGCAGGACGGCTCTTTTTACGCCTGCTCGTTACCGCAACCGTTTCAAAAACCGCAGGACTTTTTATGAACAGCCGGATTTCCAAAGTCTTGATAAAAAGTTTCATTCGACGCCGCAATATTGATATGAGTCGATACGAAGATGTCGGGTATTCGTCGTTTAATGATTTCTTCACCCGACAAGTTAAACCCGAGTGCAGAAACTTTCCCGATGCGGCAAACGACCTTGCAACAGACGACCTTGCCGCCGCCTGTGACGGAAAACTTACCGCATACACAATAACATCCAAAAGTGTTTTTACAATAAAAGGCTGTTTATACGACATCGGCGAACTGCTTGCCGACAAAGCGCTTGCCGACGAATTTAAAGGCGGCGTGTGTCTCGTCTTCAGACTGACTCCCGACGATTATCACAGATACTCGTTTATCGACGACGGCGAAATAGAATCGTACAAAAAAATAAATGGGGTTCTGCACACCGTCCGCCCCATTGCCAGCAAACGATACGATATATACGTGCAAAACTATCGAGAATGCACCGTAATGAATACAAAACGTTTTGGAAAGCTTGTCCAGATTGAGGTCGGAGCGCTCTTTGTGGGACGAATACGTAACCTGCGCCGACAACAAAAAGATGTTTTCAAATGCGGACAGGAAAAAGGTATGTTCGAATTCGGCGGTTCCACAATTGTTATGCTTTTTCAAAAAGGCGCGGTCGCTATAGACGATGCTATTTATGAAAACACCGACCAAAACAAAGAAACCGTTGTGAAAATGGGAGATATAATCGGCGAAAAGTTTTCAGGACAGACGGAAAGGAAATTTGAATGAATACCGCAAACATCGGCATAGTTTTGTTTTTACTGACTGTGTTTACAGTTTACACAGGCGCCAATATTTACATAGCGAAGAAACTCCTTTTTCTGTGCGAGGCGTGTTTTAAGGTTAATATTGTCGTTTTCGTCGTCGTATATACGCTTATCGCACTTACCGCGCTCCTTAATTATATGCCGTTTCCGAGTACGATACGCTGGGCGCTGCGTTTGGCGGGTTCCTGCTGGATGGGATTCCTTTTCTACCTGCTTTTGCTGTTTGCGGTTACGGATATGTTGATATTAATCGTCAGAGCTTTGAAAGCGATTCCCGTCCCCGTTTTCAAAAACATACGCTTCTACACGGGACTTACCGTAATAGCGCTGAGTGCAGTACTGACGGTCTATGGAGTTATCAACGCAAACATTATCAAAGTAACAAAATACGATGTAAAGTTGCATGGAAAATTACTTGCGGATGGGGCGATGAATATTGTGCTGGTAAGCGATTTGCATCTAGGTGCGGCGCTTTCCGAAGGCAGACTTACCAAAATCGTCGAGAAGATAAACGGCCAAAATCCCGATTTAATCTGTATAGCCGGCGATATATTCGACGGCGACTATTACGCTATATCAAATCCCGACAAAGCAAGTACGCTCCTTAAAAACCTCAAGGCAAAATACGGCGTGTATGCTTGTCTGGGGAATCACGACGCGGGGAAAACGGCAGGCGAGATGGAAACCTTTCTTGAGGAAAGTAACATAAAACCGCTCAAAGACGGTTTTGACATCGTGGGAGAACAGCTTATTCTTATCGGACGGCTTGACCCCAGACCGATTGGCGGCTTCAAAGGAATGCGCAGAGCAAACCTTTCAAAGATTATGTCGCAAGTTGTTTCGCAACTGCCCGCCGCCGGTCCACGCACCGATGAAGAACAGACAAAACAGCCCTTACCGGTTCAAAGTATGCCTGTAATCGTAATAGACCACAACCCTCAGTCCATACCCGAGTATGCCGGCGCAACGGATTTGGTGCTCTCGGGGCACACACACAAAGGACAATTGTTTCCGGCGAATCTTGTTACGAAAGCCATGTTCGTATCGGACTACGGATACTACCGGCAAGCGAGCGACAAAACCGGCTTTATAGTAACATCTGGGGCGGGCACATGGGGACCTCCCATGAGAATCGCAACACACAGTGAGATTGTCAACATATACTTGCATTGATAAAAGGGCTGGGTTTGTTCTCACCCTTTTTGTTTGCCGATAAGGTGCGCAAATAGTATTTTGTGTAAAAAGAAGTGTTTTCGAGGAAAAAATGAGTAAGAATTTAACTATTTACGATACTACGTTGCGAGACGGGAATCAGACTGCCGGAGTAGGTTTGTCGCTTCGAGATAAACTTAAAATCGCCGAGAAATTAGACGATTTCGGCGTTGATTACATAGAGGGCGGATGGCCAAATTCGACAAATCAAATTGATACGGCGTTTTATAGAGAAATTAAAAAACTTAATCTTAAAAACTCAAAAATAGCCGCTTTCGGTTCTACAAAACGTCCAAGAACAAATATTGACGAAGACGGATTTATCGGCGATTTGGTCGCGGCGGACACGGGGATTGTCACAATTTACGGAAAATCGTGGAAACTGCACGTAACGGAAATAATTCGCTGCACTCCTCAGGAAAATTTGGATATGATAGCCGAGAGTGTCGAATACCTTTTACAGTACAAGGACGAAGTGATTTTTGACGCGGAACATTTTTTTGACGGTTACAAAGACGATGCGGAATATGCCGTGAAAGTTTTGGAAACGGCAAAAAACGCAGGGGCGAAATATTTGGTTTTATGCGATACTAACGGTGGAATTTTGCCGGAACAATTTTCAAGAATATTCAAGAGCGTAAGCCAAAAAATAGACGGGAATCTTGGCGTTCATTTTCACAACGATTCCGGTTGCGCCGAAGCGAATTCAATTTTGAGCGTAGAATTCGGCGCGGTTCAGATTCAAGGAACTATCAATGGAATGGGGGAGCGTTGCGGGAACGCGAATTTATGCACGATTATTCCTGCAGTCCAAATGAAATTAGGTAAAAATCTTATTCCAGCCGAAAATATGAAAAAGTTGAAAGATATTTCAATAAGCGTTTCCGAAATAGCTAATATGGGGCATAATGCAAATGCGCCTTTTGTGGGCGATAACGCCTTTTCGCACAAAGCGGGAGCGCATGCAGACGGAGTTCGTAAAAATTCGGTTTCGTTTGAGCATATTTCACCAGAAACAGTGGGAAATTCGCGCAATTTCGTGGTAAGCGACCAAGCTGGACGAGGAACTATTTTAGAAATTCTTAAAGGAATTTTGCATAAAAACGTTGAAAAAGACGAGCCGATAGTCAACGCCGTCCTCAAAAAAGTTAAGGAAATGGAAGCGAAAGGTTATCATTTTGAAATGGCGCAGGGAACGCTTGAACTGCTTATTCACAAAGAAATGAGTGATTTTGTAGCGCCGTTTGAAACAAAAGCGTTTCGCGTAATTGAGGACAAAAGCGAAAACGGCGAATCCGTAAGCGAGGCTATAATTAAAATTTTTAATAAAGAAACGCGGGAGGAAGTTCATACGGCGGCAAACGGCGACGGTCCTGTCGATGCGCTTTACAACGCTTTGATTAAAGCGGTAGGGGAGTTGTATCCGTCTATTGCGAAAGTCCATTTGAAAGATTTCAAAGTTCGCGTTTTAGAAGGCAGCGAAGGAACGGCGGCGTCCGTCCGAGTCCTTATAGAATCAAGCGACGGTGTAAATTCGTGGGGGACGATAGGCGTTTCGACCAACATTATAGAAGCGTCGTGGGACGCACTTTTGGACAGCGTTTATTACAAGCTGTTGAAAGGTTGAAAGCCAAGTTTATGTATATATTCCCTATTTAAAGTATCTTGCCAATAATCCCTTGAAAGCGGCGCAATGACGGGCTTCGTCCCGAGCCATTTCATGGACTATGTCATGAATGGCGTCTAAATTTTTTTCTTTAGCGCGTCTTGCAATGTCGGTCTTACCAGCGCAGGCGCCGTGTTCCGCCTCTATACGCATTTCCAAATTCTTTTTGGTGCTGTCGGTGATAACTTCGCCTAAAAGTTCGGCAAACTTGGCGGCGTGTTCCGCTTCTTCAAAAGCCGCTTTCTCCCAATACTGACCGATTTCGGGATATCCTTCCCGATGAGCGACTCTCGCCATAGCCAAATACATGCCTACTTCGCAGCATTCACCGTTAAAATGGGATTGAAGGTCTTTTACAATATCCGCGTCAACTCCTTTGGCAATTCCTACCGCGTGTTCGGAAGCAAAACCGCTTCCGGCTTTCTGTTCATTGAATTTAGAAGCCGCAGCCTTACACTGAGGACAAGAATCAGGAGCCTCGTCGCCTGTGTGAACATATCCACAAACAGAACAAACCCATTTTTTCATAATTTTCTCCTATAAATAAAAAGTTTAAATACTACCTGACAATCTAAAAAAACGTAATTTAATTTCAGTTAAAATATAATATGTTCGCTTAAAAAAGTAAAAGTTTTTTTGAAAAGTTTAAAGGTATCCGCAAATTTTACGAAAAATATCATTGATTATAGCGATACTTCCCGTTAAATAATGTATATTTATACATGTTTCCCTTAAAATACTAACAAAAGGACGGATAATGTTAAGCATACAGGATCTTCTTAAGAAAACTGTTGATATGAATGCATCGGATTTACATTTGACGGTGGCGCTTCCGCCGATGTACAGAGTTGACGGGGAATTGGTTCCGCTTGCGGGAGAACGACTTACAAGAGATGTGACCGAGCAGCTTGCTTATAGTGTCATGAACGAAAAACAAAAAAAGATGTTTGAACAAAATAAAGAAGTTGACTTTTCGTTCCAAGTAAAAGACGTGGGGCGTTTCCGCGCAAATGTTTATTTACAAAAAGGCGCTGTCGCCGTTGCATTACGAACAATACCTACCGAAATAAAAAGTTTTGATGATTTGAAACTTCCTCCTATAATCAAACAATTGATGGATAAGCCTAACGGACTTGTTTTGGTTACTGGTCCGACCGGTTCGGGAAAATCTACAACGCTTGCGGCTATGATAGATTATTTGAACATAAATAGAAAAGAACATATTTTGACAATTGAAGATCCGATTGAATTTGTTCATAAGCACAAAAATTGCATGGTAAATCAACGTGAAGTTTTACAGGATACAGATTCGTTTTCTTCGGCGCTTAAAGTCGCTCTTCGTCAAGACCCCGATATTGTGCTTGTAGGTGAATTGCGGGATTTGGAAACGATTCAAGCGGCTTTGTCTATTGCCGAAACCGGACACTTGACATTCGGGACGTTGCATACAAATTCCGCGGCAAAGTCAATAAGCCGTATAGTCGATGTGTTTCCGGCCAATCAAAAAGATACGATACGCGCTCAGCTTTCTATGGTTTTGGTAGCGATTATTTCTCAAACGTTAATTCAAAAAATCGGAGGAGGACGAATTTTGGCAACCGAAATTATGGTGGCAAGCGATGCGATTCGTGCGCTCATCCGTGACGATAAAACACACCAGATACCCGGAATGATGGAAATAAGCCAAAAAGACGGAATGCATACGATGAACAGCGATTTATCTCGACTATATAACGATAGGCGGATAACGTTAAACGATGCGATTTCGAGAAGTCCGAACCAAGAAGCGTTTAGACGATTGCTTCAAGAACAAGGCAGGTTATAATGCCGATATTTGTGTATTCGGGAACCGACAGTAACGGAAGACAGGTTTCCGGAGAAATTAATGCTAAAGACAGAGACGCGGTTGTCGGGGCGCTTCGGGCAAAGAGAATTCGTGCAAGCATGGTTCGAAAAAAGCCCAAAAATTCCGCAGGGCTTGCGATGCTTACGGGAGGCGTTAAAATTGAAGATTTGTCAAGGTTTACACGTCAATTCGCCGCTATGACGTCCGCCGGACTCCCGCTTGTGCAATGTATGGATATCTTAGCGGAACAAACCGAAGCCAAGCCGCTTCAGGAAGCGTTGAAAAAGGTCTCTATTGATATTCAAAGCGGTAATACGCTTGCCGATTCTATGAGAAAACATTCCAAAATCTTTAACGAATTGTATTGTAATATGGTCGCCGCAGGAGAAAGTTCTGGAGATTTGGACGGAATATTGAATCGTTTGGCCGCTTATATGGAAAAAAGCAATAGATTGCAGAGAAAAATCAAAGGAGCTATGGCTTATCCTATAATATTGTCGATTATCGCCGTAGGCGCAACTGCAATTCTTTTGACGTTTGTTGTTCCGCAATTTGCGGGGATGTTTGAAGAAATGGGAGGAACGTTGCCCACGCCTACGCGTGTAGTTATGGGTATTTCAAGATTTCTGCAAAAGTATATTTTGCTTATAATCGCTATGGTTGCGGCGACAATGATAGGTATAAGCGCATATTATAAAACAGAACCGGGACATTACACTATAGATAAGATACTGCTGAAAATTCCCATGCTGGGCGATTTGCTCAGAAAAACCGCCGTTTCCAGATTTTCCGAAACGCTTGCGACCTTACTTGCCGCCGGCGTTGGAATTTTACAGGCGCTTGATATTACGGCGAAAACTTCGGGGAACAAAGTTATTGAAAACGGACTTTTGGGGTCTCTTGAAAAAATAACCGCAGGACATACTATAGCAGAGCCGCTTGAAGAAACAGGATTGTTTCCCCCGATGGTAACGCACATGATTTCCGTAGGAGAAAAAACCGGCGATATTTCGTCAATGCTTGAGAAGGTCGCGCAGTTTTACGAAGAAGAAGTCGATGCCGCGGTTGATGCGGTTATGGCAATGATGGAGCCGATAATGATTGTTGTTATGGGAACAGTTATCGGAAGTTTGCTGATTTCAATGTATTTGCCGATGTTTGATATGGTTGGCTTGGTAGGATAACTCCTACCTGACCGTTTCCAAAACGAAATAATTTTTCTTGCCTTTTTGCAGTAAAATATATTTTTCGTGTAGCAATTCGTTTTCGTTAAATGTAAATTCTTCGTTAACGATTCTTTTTTTGTTTACCGAAATTGCGCTTATGTTTCTGCGGACTTCGCTTTTTGACGAGAAAAGCGTATCGGCAAATACCGCGACGTCAACAATATTTTTATTCAAAATATCCGATATGGGGATTTTTTTCTGAGGAACCCCTTCAAATATCGAAAGAAATGTCTCAGGCGATAACGCTCGCAACGCTTCTTCGCCCGCGTTTCCAAACAAAATTTCACTTGCGTTCGCCGCTGTTTCGTATTCTTTTTTTGAATGTACCAAGGTCGTTACCTCTTTTGCAAGCGTTTTTTGCATCGCTCGTAAATGCGGCGCATTATTATGTTCTGCGGTAATCCCGCTTATTTCATCTGCGGTCAAAAAAGTAAACACTTTAAGATAACGTTCACACATTGAATCTTCAACGTTGAGCCAAAATTGATAAAATTGATAAGGTGAAGTCATTTTCGAATCAAGCCATAATTTTTGTCCGTCCGCAGATTTCCCGAATTTTTGTCCGTCCGCTCTTAAGACAAGCGGCTGTGTGACAGCATACGCTTCCGCGCCGTCAATGCGTCTTATAAGTTCCGTTCCGCTTGTAATATTTCCCCACTGGTCGCTTCCGCCGAATTGAACGGAAACTCTTTTTGTTTTGTGTAAATAATAAAAATCATACGCTTGCAAAAACTGATAAGAAAATTCCGTGTAAGAAATACCGGATTCAAGACGATTTTTTACCGAATCTTTACTTATCATATAACCTACTGTTAAATGTTTTCCGATATTGCGAAGAAAATCCAAAAAACCTATTGAAGAAAACCAGTCATAATTATTTACTATTTCAGCCTTGTATTTACCTTCCGAGAAATCCAGGAATTTTGTCAATTGTTTTTTGAATTGCATCAAATTATATTCAACTTCTTCCGGCGAAAGCAAATTTCTTTCGGCGGATTTTCCCGACGGATCGCCGATAATTCCTGTTGCGCCGCCTACCAAAGCGAAAGGTTTGTTTCCTGTTCTTTGAAAATGAACCATCATCATTATCGCTGCAAGATTTCCTATCTGAAGCGAACTTGCCGACGGGTCAAATCCGCAGTATCCGTAAACATCCCCTTTAGACAAAACATCCGCCGCGCCGGATGTCATTTGATGTATCATTCCTCGCCAAGACAATTCCTCAATAAAATTCATTGGTTTCCTCTAAAATTTTTATTTTCGCAAAAAATACTTTTTCCCCTCATAAGACTACCATATTATTTCTATGAACTACAAAATCACAGCGGTAAAATCCTAAAATTTGCTCTATTTGCGATGATTTATAGCCTTTGATTTTCAAAATTTCTTTGCTTGAATAATCGGTAATTCCTTTGGCAAAAACCGCTTCGTAAATTTTAATTTCAACGGTATCTCCCTCGTCAAAATCTCCTATTACCGATAAAATCCCCGCAGGAAGCAAACTTTTTCCCGCCTTTATTGCGTTCACTGCCCCTGCGTCAACGCAAATTGTTCCGCTGACTTCATTTGTAAACGCAATAAATCTGTCTCTGGAATTCATTCGCTCTCTTTGCGGACAAAAAAGCGTTCCAAACGACGAATGATTTATTACGGAAAGTAAATCGTAATTATATCCGTCGCCGACAATCGCCGTAATTCCCGCTTTTGCAACCATTTCGGCGGCGCGAAGTTTGGTAACCATTCCGCCTGTTCCGACATCTGTTCCTTCCGAACTCGCGTTTACCGAAGTCGAAAAACAAAATTGCGGAATATGTTTTGCGTCAGGATTCGTTTTGGGATTGTCGGTATAGAGTCCGTTTATGTCGCTCAGCGCGACAAATAAATCGGCGTTGGTAAGAAGTGCGATTTGTCCGGCTAAAGTATCGTTATCGCCTATTTTTATTTCATCGACGCTTACGGAGTCGTTTTCGTTTATTATCGGGATTATTCCATTTTCAAGCATTGCAAAAAGCGTATTTCTCAAATTCAAATATCGGCGTTTGTTCCGTAAATCGTCCCAAGAAAGCAAAATCTGCCCAATAGGTTTTGAGTATTTATCAAACTGCGTACGATAAAGATTCATAAGTTCGATTTGTCCGACTCCCGCACATGCTTGTTTCAGTGAAATGGATTTGGGTTTTTGATTCAATCCGATCGCGACGCGACCGTTGGCAACCGCTCCTGAGGTTACCAATATAACATTTATTCCGTCATTTATCAGTCCGCAAATATTTTCAACCAAAGACGAAATTCGAGCGATATGTTCGTGATTTTCCTGCGGAACAAGGATTTTGCTTCCTACTTTTACAACGAGCAATTGGATGTTTTTAAGTTCTTCGCGATTTATTAAAGTCATTTTTTTCTCCGAAATTTCAGAAAAATACTATTGTTTTTTATACGTCATGTTTTATATCTCCGCCGTTTCCTTAAAATACTCCTCAACGCTCGGGATTTTTCCTGTTTTGGAAATTATTGCCGCAAGTTCGGCGCTTCCCAAGTAAACTTTTGCATCTTTTCCCATCCTGTCGTCAAAATTCCTTGTCGAAGTTGAAAATACAATATCGCCGTCGCCGACGCGGAGTTGGTTTCCCATACAAAGCGAACATCCGGCAGGCTCTATTGTAGCGCCGATTTGGTTGAAGACGGCAAAAGCCGCTTCGTTTTTCAATTGATTTTGGTAAATTCTTGTCGGCGGCGCGATAAAGGTTCTGGTAGTATTGCGCATAATCGGCGCATTTTTCCAAATTTTTGCCGCATTTCTGAAATGTTCTACGCTTGTCATACAACTTCCGATAAATACGTCGTCAATTTTTACTCCCGAAATTTCCGAAAGTAATTTCACGTCGTCAGGGTCGTTAGGGCAGGCGACAATAGGCTCTGTGATTTCACTTAAATCTATTTGTAAAGTTTCAGCGAATACTGCGTTTTCGTCGCGTCTCAAAAGAACGGGATTTTCGAGCCATTTTTTCACCGAATCGATTCGGTTTTGCAACGCTTCTTTCGATTGATAGCCGTCTGAAATCAAATCCCGCATAATTTTTATATTATCTTCCAAGAACGCTTTAACCGAATCTTTGCTTAAAGCAATCGTGCAAGCCGCCGCACTTCTTTCCGCCGAAGCGTCCGTCAACTCAAACGCCTGTTCGACGGATATATTTTCAAGTCCTTCCATTTCCAGAATTCGTCCGTTGAAGACGTTTATTTTGTTCTTTTTGGGAACGGAGAGCAAACCCTTTTTAATTGCGAAATACGGGATGGAATTTACAACGTCACGAATTGTAATGCCTTTGTTCGGTGTTCCGCCGAATTTTACAAGTACGCTTTCGGGCATATCAAGCGGCATGAATCCCTGTGCCGCCGCAAACGCTACAAGTCCGCTTCCCGCAGGAAACGAAATTCCTACGGGAAAACGAGTGTGTGAATCGCCGCCGGTTCCTACAGTATCGGGAATTAAAAGTCGATTGAGCCACGAATGAATAACTCCGTCTCCGGGGCGAAGAGCGATCCCGCCGCGTTCTTCTACGAATTTCGGCAGGCGTTTGTGTGTTGTTATGTCGCCTGCTTTCGGGTATGCGTTTGTATGACAAAACGACTGCATAAATAAAGGCGCTTGAAATTTCAAACACGCAAGTTCCGTCAATTCGTCGGCAGTCATCGGTCCCGTGGTGTCTTGAGAACCGACCGTTGTCATTTTCGGCTCTGCGTTTTCAAACGGCAATACTCCCGTTGTATTGCATGCTTTGCCTACTATCTTTTGCGCAAGAGTGTATCGTTGTTGTTTTTCGTGTTCAATTTTCGGAATTTCCGTAAAAACGTTTTCAATCTTCGGTAAGCCCAAGAAATTTCTCGCTTTTTCTGTCAATGATTTCCCGATAATCAAATTAATTCTTCCGCCCGTACGAAATTCATCTTTTATAGCAGCGGGTTTTAGTTGAAATTTGCACACGGAATCGCCGTTTTTTGTAATTTGACAACATTGCGTATCAATAGTTATTTCATCGCCGTTTTGCAATTTTGAAACGTCGCAAATTATAGCGAGCCCTCCGGAATCCTGTAAAGTATTGAAAAATATCGGAGCGACAACGCCGCCTAAAACGACACCGCCCCGTCTTTTATTCGGCACAAAATCAATGTCGTTTCCTATATGCCACAAGAGTGAATTTACCGCACTTTTTCTACTTGAACCCGTTCCGACAACATCGCCTGCAAAAGCGACAAAAAATCCGTCTTTTCGCCATTTCGCAATCGTTTTAACTCCGTCTGGAAATCTGCTTCTTCCCATTGCCGATGCGTGAAGCGGAATGTCGGAACGTGTAAACGCTTGACCGGCCGGCGAAAAATCGTCGGTATTGATTTCACCGTCAACTTTGAATACTTTTACTTTTATTTGTTTCGGAAAATCGTTTTTATTCAAAAACCATTCCGCATTCGCCCAACTATCAATAAGTTTTTTTGCGAAAACGTTTGTTTCGCTCAAATTCGCAATCCTGTCAAAATTATCTATAAGCGTTATGTTTTTTAATTCATTTACCGTATTTTCGGCATATCTTTCGTCTTCAAGTAAATTTACAAGCGCTTTAACGTTGTAGCCGCCTATCATAGTTCCTAAAATTTCAATCGCTTTTTCGGGCGAAATAAATGGAACTTTTACCTCGCCTTTGATAATTTTGTCGCAGAATTCCGCTTTTATTTTCGCCGCCTCGTCCACTCCGGGATTTATTCGATTTTCAAACAAATCAAGCAAAAATTTTTCATCGTCTCTCAACGGAATTTTTAAGGTTTCACATAGTTTATAGGTTTGTTCGGAATTCAACGGTAATGACGGAATACCTGTTTCTTCCCTTTCTTTGGTGTGTTTTTTGTAATCGTCAAGCCAATTTTGATACATAGTATTTTCCTAAATTTTTTATCTTTTCACGCCGATTTTTGCCGAATAACTATAAACTCTTCCATCAATACCCGCACATTCGGCAACTACTAAATACGCCCCGTTTGCGACTTTTTTACCCGAAAGATTATTTAAATTCCAGACAAAATGTTTCTTTTGCGCCTGCCGACTTTGCTCGACGAAAACTATATTTCCCAAATTATCAAAAACGGAAATCTTTACAGATTTTGTTTTTTCTTGGGACTTCAAGTTTATTTGTGCGATATGACTAACCGGATTTTTATCAAAGAAGACGCCGTATTTTTCGTTTTGTGTTTTAGCTTCTTTGAGCGGTGTTAAATCGTTGACGACATTCAACAAAATTTCGCATGAGGCGACTTTCCCGTCGTCATAGGTTAAAGTTATTTCTCCTCTGTGAGCGCCTTTTGCAAGTCCGCTTTTTACATACAAAACCCAGGTTTTATTTTCGTAATTCGGTGAGATAACTTTGCTTCCGGAAGAGAACCTCACTATAAATTTTTCATCGCCGCCTGTTGAAATTACGCTGTTTTCATCAATAAACGCGTTTATTTCACCGTCGTTTATTAATGTTATCACAACGGTTGAATCGCCGTAATTTTCAGGATAATTAAGAATTACCGGCTCTATCTCCAGATTTGCAGAAGACGGTACAGGGTCGGTTTTTGCCCTAACGACCAAATCAATCTCGGCAGTCATGTCGGGATGTTCTTCAAAAGACGCGGTTACAGTCGCCGAATAATTTCCCTTTGCAAGCCCGACAACCGGAGCGAAAACCCATGAATCGAGAGCGCTTAACGGCTGAATCCAGGTTCCCCCGGTCGATTTTCTGACAAATTTATCGCCGGAAACGTTTATATCTTTCAGTTGCACTTTCTCGCCGCCCGTGTTTGAAATAGAAACGACAAACGACGTATCTTCGTAGCCTTCGACCAAGTTGAGCGATACCGGCAAAACCGTCAAGTTTGCAGGTTTTGGTTTTGGCGCTGGCTGCGGTGCGGGATTAGGGTCGGGATTACTTGTGTCGATATCCGCTTTAACGCTGTTTTTAATTCCTGTAACGTCGATTGAGCCGATTTTATTCGTCGCCTGATAAAAATTATAATAACCGCCTTTATATTCGGTTTTTGCCGCAAACCAATTTATGTCTTCGACAGATCTGGCCGCTCGTTCGCTGAAAATCGTTTGACCGATAGTATCGGTAAGAGACATTAAAACCGTCAAAACCTTGAAATTTTTCTGCGATTTAGAAAAATCCGGGTTTCTTTCTTTCCCGCCGAAATTTTTCATTAAATCGTCTATCGTATAAGAATTTATTTTATTTGCCGTGAATTTTCCGTCATTGCTTATATCGCTGGGTGTTTTTCCGTTATTCAAATAAACGTCGAGTTTGAAATTTGCGTTTCGCAAGTCTTGAGCCGATTTGAATCCCATAAGATACAATTCAATGTCGGAGTATGGTATAACGTTTTTTGAGTATCCTTTTTCTGCAAATCCGCTGTTCCAATTTTCGTCTATACTTCCCTGATATTGATTGTGACCAAGGGTTCTGACATATTTGAATCCGCCCAATTGTCCGCCGGCGCCGCTTGCTCCCCAATGTGCGAAAACTTCGTTTAAAATATATGCACCCCATTGATGCGCAAATTCGTGAAGAGAGGGTCCGTTTTTAATCGCGTCGTATTTCGGAAGATAAAACACGCCTTTAAGTTTATCGTCCGAACCCCACTGGTCGTAACTTTCAATATTTCCTCCATTCGGATATGACAGATCTACATTTGAATAATCTATTCGCAGGGGCATCATTATTCCCTGAAAGCCGAGTTGTCCTGTACTTGTGCTGTTTAGAACACAAAAAATAAAGTCGAAATCGTCGTTAAATTTGGAATAAATTTTGTTTTTGACAATATTCCACAATTCTTCTTCAAATATCTTAGCGGCGCTGTCTTCATTATACTTGGGATTGACCAGCCTTTGAACATCGTCTTCACTTATACTGACCCTTACAACCGAACTTGTCGGATCGACGGTTTTGTCAAATAAATACACTCCGCCGCCTAAATGCGTGTCTGCGGAATACGCCGCAAAAAACAACGCAAACGTAAGTAAAATTTGTTTAAATAAACGTTCCATAATAAACTCCCTTCGTCTGTTTTTATTCGAATCGTTTTTCCAAACCTTCAAAAAACCATTTCAAAACTATAAACACTCGCAATAAGATTGCATATTAAAATTTAATCTTTATAAACAATTGTCTTAAAAACGCTTAATGAAGCATACGACATTTTATTAAAACTCTTTGACTTGAAATTAAATTTGTCCACGCTAATTAAAGCATAAACACACATCGCCAAATAAATACAATAACGTCACGTCTTATTTTTTAATAATTGATAAAGATTTCGCCAAAATATTTTATTATCAAAAATAATCTTTCAATTATATTTCTTTGTTATATTGCAGTTATATCGTAAGTTCCATAACCATAATATAAAATATGGCAAGACGAAAAAACAACATTAGTGCGAATAATTTCTATTTGCACTGCCGGACACGGATATAATCGCCTATTTATGTTTGTTTTCGAAAACAAAAATCAAGATGTTTATATCACATCTTTTCAGGAATATTTATACCTAAAATCTCAAGAACGATTTCGATAGTTTCCAGTGTAATTTCGGCGATTTTCAGACGAGAACTTTGTAAACCGATATTTTTTTCGTGTAAAATCGGCGAATTTTTGTAAAAACGGTTAAATTCCTGCGAAAGCCCATAAACATAGTCGCATAAAAAATTCGGCGAACAGTCTGCCGCCGCCAATTCAAGCGCTTCGTTCATTCGTCCGATTTCCAAAAGCAAATCCCGGTCGTTATCTCCGATTAAAATAGCGCCCGACGTAATATTTGCTTCTTTCGCCTTGCGAATTATTGATTTTATTCTTACGGCGGTGTAAAGTAAATACGGTCCGGTTTTACCTTCAAAAGCGCAAAACTTATCCAAATCAAAAATATAATCCGAAAGCCTATAATTTGATAAATCTGCAAATTTCAGCGCGGAAATTCCAACCGTCTCGGCTATTTTTATCTTTTCATTTTCGCTTTCATCGACTGCCAAACCTGCCTCTTCAAGTCGTTCTTTTGCTTTGTTTACTACCAAATCAATCAAATCGGAAAGTTTCATAACTCCGCCTTCACGGGTCTTGTACGGCTTGCCGTCCGTCCCGTTTACCGTCCCAAAACCGACATGCTGCAAAAACAATTCCGGCGGCGCAATTTTTGTTTTTTTGACCGCTCTGAAAACTTGCTCGAAATGAAGCGACTGCCGTTTATCTACGATATAGCATATTCGATTCGGCGAGAATTCTTTCACACGATAGTCAATCGTCGCAATATCTGACGTAGCATACAAAAATCCACCGCCCGACTTAACTAACAAAACCGGCGGGATTTCCTTTGTGTCCGTTGATTCGGCTACGTCAAGCACCAGTGCGCCTTGCGATTCTTTTACAAAATTTTCTTTTTTCAAATATTCGACGATTTCTTTCATTTTGTCCGCATAAAAGCTTTCGCCAAGCCAATAATCAAATTCAACGCCCAATTTTGAAAAATCGCGTTTCAGAGTTTCTACCGACAAATCGACAAAATGTTTCCAGAGCGCGACAAAACCCTTTTTGCCCCGCTGTAATTCATCGGTCGCCTTAACCGCCGCTTCCAATTTTTGCGGATTTTCTTTGCACTCTTTGCTTGCCTGCGGATATAAAAGTTCCAACTGAGAAATATCAAACGGCGGATTTTTGGGATATTCGCCAAAAAAATCTTCGTCGAAATACGGCAAACTCGGGTATTTTTCTTTGGTTTTGCAAATGAGCATTCCCATTTGCGTTCCCCAGTCGCCTAAATGATTGTCGGCAATAACTTTGCAGCCCAAATATTTGAAAAGCCGCCGCAGGCAATCGCCTATTATGGCGCTTCGTAAATGCCCTACGTGCATCGGTTTTGCAACGTTGGGTCCGCCGAAATCCAAAATTATCGTTTGCGGTGAATTATGATTATTATAATTTCTTTGAGAAATGATTTTTGCAATTATATCGTCTTTCAGCGTAATATTGATAAAACCCGCACCTGCGATTTCGACTTTTGCAAAATCCGTATTTTTTGACAGAACGCCGATAATTTTCTGTCCGATGTTTCGTGGATTTTCGCCTAAGATTTTTGCCGCGGCAAGCGCTCCGTTGCACTGAAACTGGCATAAATCGGGACGCTGCGATTTCACTGCTTTTGCAAATTTTTTATCGATTTCCGCTTCTTCAAACGCTTTTTCGATCGAAATTTCTACAAATTCTCTTATACTTTTCAAAATAATTTCTCCTTGTTTGGCGGTGAAATAATAAAAATTTCGCCGGTAAATTTTTGTTTTGCATAATTTTCCCGATTCACTTTCGAAACATCTTTATTCCCAGTATTCCTAAAAACAATGTTCCGTTTATAAGAACGATCGTCGCACCGGAAGGAATATTAAATGCGAATGACAGTAAAATTCCGCTTATAACCGAAAATACTGCAAAAAATGTCGAAAAAATTATTGTCTGCTTAAAGTTTTTTGATATTTGAAGCGCCGTTATTGCGGGAATTATTATTAAACTTGATATTAACATTGTTCCGACAACTCGTACTCCCAAAACTATGATTATCGCCGTTAATATTATTGTCAAAGAATTGAGAAAATCGGCGTTTACTCCCGCGACTCTTGCAAAATCTTCATCGAACGACAGCATAAATAAATCACGGTAAAAAAATATTACAACTCCGACGACGACGACAGAAAGTATAATTGAAATCCATAACTCTTCCGTTGAAACGGTTAGAATGTTGCCGAAAAGATAATTATATAAATCATTATTGAACCCGTTTGAAAGAGAAGCGAGCATGACGGCGGCGGCTATCGCCGTCGCCGAAACGAATCCGATTGCGGAATCGCCCCAGATAGTCGCCTTTTGTGATAAGCGCAATATAAAAAGCGAAGCGGCTATAACTAAAGGAATTGAAATCGCTATAGGCGAAAACCCAAATAACATTCCCAAAGCAATGGTAGCAAGAGAAGTATGAGCCAAACCGTCGCCTATCATTGAAAATTTCCTCAACACTAGAAAAACGCCGATAATAGCGCTGCTTATAGCGACAAAACTTCCGGTAATTATCGCATTACGCATAAAATCGTACGAAAATATTTTCAAAATTTCTTCAATCATTTTTTCACTTGTGTTTTTGTTTATGATTAAAATAATGTTGTGTACCGCTTAAAGAGAATCCTTTCCAATCTCCGTGAAATTTAAGCGTTGTGTCAATGAACGCTATAGTTTTAGCATAATTTTCCATATCGTGAAAATCATGGCTGACCATAATTATCGTCGTATCGTTTTCTTTGTTCATATCTCGAATCGTTTCATAAAAACATTCGCTGCTTAACGGATCTAACGCGCCTGTAGGCTCGTCCAGAATCAAAATTGTCGGAGAATTTATCAGCGCCCTTGCCAAAATCGCCCTTTGCTGTTGTCCGCCTGACAATTGTCCTATTTTTCGTTTGCGAATATCCGAGATTTTAAGTAAATCCAAAACGGCGTTCAATTTTTCTTTTGCGGTTTTATCGGTTTTACCGCCGATTCCCGACAGTACAATTTCTTCTACGCTTGCCGGGAATCGTGGATCAAGCGCCGAAGTTTTTTGCGGTAAATAGCCTATAATGTCTTGCGGATTATGAAATACAACGCTTCCTTCCGTCGGCTTTATCAAGCGCACTATCGTTTTAACGAGCGTTGATTTTCCACTCCCGTTCCGCCCTATGATCGCTAAAAAATCTCCTCGTTCAATTGAAAGTGAAATGTTTTGTAATGCGCAATGATAGCCGTAATTTACAGAAAGATTTTTAATTGTAATTATTGCGGACATCATAATCCTTTAATTATTTGTTAGTTTTTTGAGATACTCTCTAAAATTTCTTTTGCCGCCAAGGACGGATTTTGCGCACTTGTAATCGCTCTTCCTATAACCAAAATCGTCGCCCCGTTTTCTATCGCGGACTGTGGAGTCGCTACGCGTTTCTGGTCTTGACTGTCAACTCCCGCAGGACGAATTCCGGGCGTTATTATTTCAAAATTGTCGGGAACAACCGCTTTTACGACCGGCAATTCTAACGCCGAACATACAATTCCGTCAAGTCCGCACTGCGCCGCAAGTTTGGTCAGACGGGCGACCTGCTCTTCCACTTCGCCGTTTATACGCATTTCATCGTTCATTGCGGTTTTATCTATACTGGTTAAAATCGTGACCCCGATAATTTTGGGCGCGTTTTGTGATTTCTTTGCAGATTCAACCGCCGCCGTCATCATCGCTTTCCCGCCGATTGCATGAATCGTCAAAAAATCAACTCCGTGATAGATTGCCGATGAAACCGCCTGCGCAACGGTGTTAGGAATGTCGTGAAGTTTCATATCCAAAAATATTTTTGCGTTATTTTTGCGAATAGGTTCAAAGAGTTTGTCGCCGAAACGAATAAACTGCTCAAATCCGACTTTGTAAATTCCTACGAATTGCGACGTTTCGTCTATCAGCTTTTCAATTGACGCAAAGTCCTTGTTGTTGTCCAACGCCAGCGCAATTTTATCTTTATAGTGTTTAATAATAGGCTCCTTTCCAAATTTCGTCAATATACTATTATTAAGCGGTAAATAAAAGAAAAATAAAGATTACTTTAATTTTTAATAAACTTTCAGAATTTCATCGTCTATTTCCACCGCGTCGCTGACTTGACGGATTATTCCCACACCGTATTCTTTCGCATTTTTTACTACGCTGTCGTCAAACGAAAAGCCGGCTACTCCCAAATATAATTCCCAAACCTTTCATGTTTTCCGCCATAAGAGCCATTATTTCTTCATAAGTCCAATTTTTCTTTTCTTCCATTATTTGCTCCTAATATTAACAATATTGAGATAAAATACTATTCCGCCGCACGAAAAAACAAAACAGGACGCGAATCTCTTCGCACCCTGTTTATTCAATACTGTTCCCGTCATTGCGAGCGCAGCGAAGCAATCCAGTCATCGTATTATCTTTTAATTCCAACCTTCGTCGAATACTTATACGTTTTCCCACTGTTTCCCTTAGCCTCGACAATAGCCAAATATGTTCCGTTCGCCACATTCCTGCCTGCGCTGTTGGTCAAATCCCACAGAATCTCTTTGTTATTTCCGCTCTTGAATTCAAACACTACATTGCCGACGTTGTCATAAACAATAAGGGTAACTTGCGCTTGCTCAGGAGTTTTTACCGAAATCTTTGCAACATCAGATACAACAGCCTTTTCAAGCAAAATACCGTACTTCCTGTCTGATTTCTGCGGTTTGGCAATCGCTATAGGTACCTCACGGGGTTCGGTAGTGAAAGTAACAAACAAATCGCTTACCTTCATAGTTATCTTACCGTCTTGTGGATTGTAGTTTTCTGCGGTAATAATATCGCTTACCTTTACGGCGACGTTATATTCTCCGTTTTGAAGTAATTCACTCACCGCTATTGCACCGCCGTCTCTTACCGAACGCAAAGACTGCCCGCTTTCTTTTGAGGTAATTTCAAATATCGGTTCTCCGGTTAATACACCTTTGTC
>JAIRUI010000004.1 GCA_031254455.1 Chitinispirillales bacterium
TAATAACTATTACGCCTCTGTTGACGGAGTGCTTTTTAATAAAGCAAGAACAACGCTAATTCTATGTCCTGCAAGTAAAACTGGTGCTTACAGCATTCCCTCTTCTGTAACTTCCATCGACAGTAACGCTTTTTACTATTGCAGCGGCTTGACTTCGGTAACCATCGGCAGTGGGGTAACGAGTATCGGAGATTTGGCTTTTTCCTATTGCCGCGGATTGACTGCAATAAATGTTGAAGAAAATAATAACTATTACGCCTCTGTTGACGGAGTGCTTTTTAATAAAGCAAGAACAACGCTGATTCAATGTCCTGCAAGTAAAACTGGTGCTTACAGCATTCCCTCTTCTGTAACTTCTATCGGCAGTTCCGCTTTTTACTATTGCAGCGGCTTGACTTCGGTAACCATTCCCTCTTCTGTAACTTCCATCGGCAGTGACGCTTTTTACGATTGCCGCGGCTTGACCGGAGCATTAACGATTCCCTCTTCTGTAACTTCCATCGGCAGTGACGCTTTTTCCCATTGCAGCGGATTGACTGAGATTATCAATCGTGCGATAACACCTCAGACAATTGATTCTTATGTTTTCTATAATGAAACAACATCATCGGTTAAATTATTTGTTCCTCTACAATCGCTTGACGCATATAAAACTGCCAACGTTTGGAAAGATTTCAATATTAAGACTATGCCTTTTATGTTGGATGATGCGAACGTTACGCTTTTAATAAGTGAAACTCAAACGCTTGAATCAACGTTTATTGAAGAATATGCAGGTGGTATGACTGTAACGTGGACAAGTGAGAATTCTGCCGTTGCTACAGTAAGTAATGACGGCACGATAGCGGCAATATTACCTGGTACGACAATAATTGCCGCAGTAGTGCAAGACGACAGTTTTACCCGTAAATGTGTTGTGAATGTGTTAAAGGCAGACATAGACATGAGCGCAATAACGTTTGCCGACAAAACAGTAACATACGACGGGCAATCACACAGTATTCTTATTGACGAAACATTACCGCAAGGTGTGAGTGTAAATTACACAGACAATAACAAGGTAAATGTGGGAGTTTACACGATAACAGCCGCGTTTACGTCTAATAATTATAACGTTCCCGCCGCCAAAACGGCGACACTGACAATAAAAAAAGCGGATATAGACATGAGCGGGATAACGTTTGACGACAAAACAGTAGCATACGACGGGCAGACGCACGGTATTTTTATCGGCGGAACCGTTCCAAACAGGATAACGGACATAAACTATACAAACAACGGACAGATTCAAGCGGGAGTTTACACGGTAACCGTGTCGTTTACGGTAGATGCCGCAAAATACAATACTCCTGCGCCGCTTACCGCGACACTGACAATAAGCGACGGCGTTCCGGTAAGTGACGTTAAGCCCGACAAACGTAGCGGCGGCATAAGGCTTTTGAGCAACATAGTCTCCGATAAGGCGGTTATCACCGTTGATTTGCCCAACAACGAGAGAGTTTCTCAGATTAAGGCGGTAATCTATGATAATATCGGTAACGTGGTGTTTGAGAAGACTGAGAGAGGTAGTAGTATTACTTGGAACTTAACCAACAATGCAGGCAGAAATGTAGCGAACGGTACGTATTTGATTGTCGCCGAAGCGATAGGAAATAACGCAAAGACGTATAAGTATTCGGCGAAGTTGGGAGTGAGACGGTAGAGACTTAAAATATAATTTATTTTAGTGGCGGCTCTTTTCTGGGAGCCGTCTTTTGTCTTGCGGCAAATGGTATATGATAAAGGAATTTTGATTTAATATCGGAGATGTTTGTCAATATCGGAGAAAAGAGTCCTGTAAAATCTGAAAGTTTATTGAGATGAACGTTTCAAAAAATTACTTTGTTTCGGCGAATATTATTTTCTTTTGGAAACGAAAAATAATGAAAAAATGCGATGATAAAAAAATATTTCTTGTTGATATTTACTTGCATAATATACGCTTTCCCTCAAACCGACACGTTGGATTATTCGGCGGACCTTGTTGAATATTCACGGAAAGACAGTACGATTACGCTTTCGGGAAACGCGTCTATATATTATAAAGGGATAAAATTAACCGCCGACAGTATTTTTTATTTTACAAATATAAAAACTATGATTGCAAACGGAAGTCCGATTCTGATTGACGGAACCGACACTCTGTACGGCGAATATATTATATACGATATTGAAAAAAGAACCGGAAAAGTAAAATACGGGTCTGTGCGTTCTAATGAGAATAAATCGTATTACGGTGAAAAAATTCTCTACGGCGATTCCGCAATTTACGCTTATCACGGATCATATTCTACTTGTATGTTTCCCGACAGTCCGCATTATCGCTTTTATTGCGAGAAAATTAAAGTCGTTACAAACGATAAAACAGTCGCCAAACCGTTTGTCTTGGTAATAGCGGACGCACCAGTAGCCGCGTTGCCGTATTTCATTATTCCGCTAGAAAAAGATCGTACGTCAGGTTGGCTTCCGATTCGATGGGGCGTAACGCTTAACGGACGAGGCAATATAGATAATGTCGGATATTATTGGGCGATTAACGATTATTTGGATTTTATGCTTGCCGGAAAAGTCGATAACTTTGAGAATTTTTTAATTAAAGCCGAAACGAGATATGCCTTAAAAAACGTTCTTACCGGAAATATTTATACCGATTATTTGATTAACAACCAATACATGGGGCGTTATAACCGTTGGTCGCTGAACTTTAGCCACGACCAAAATTTGCTTCCGGACAAAAGTTTTACGCTAAGAGGCAGCGGACAACTTGTTTCGGATAAAAAATATTTCAACGAATTTTCGGACGACACTTTACTTTTGATTAATCAGGAACTGTCGAGCAGTTTGTCGCTGACTAAACGTTTTGACGAAATCGGAGGATATGCGTCGCTTTCTTGGAATCGAAACCAAAATTTGCAGCGCGAAACGGTCGAACAGGATTTGCCGACATTTAACTTTACGCTTAATAACCGCTCGCTAGTTCCGCTTAAAGAAGGCGACAGTACGCAAAATTTGTTAAATAAATTATCATGGAGTTATTCTTACAAAGCCAACCAAAAAATTCTTGAAAGGAATAAAAGCGACTCTTCATATTATAAGGTTCATCGCGGCATGTCTCATTCGATTCCGGTAAATCTTCCGTTTAATATTTTTAATTACATAAAAATAACACCTAATTTTACGATAAACGAATCGTTCTTTGATTCTTATCGCGACACGGCGTCCGTGATAGATACGATTTTTGAAAAACTTTACGATACTATTCCTTTGGAAAACGCAAATTATATTGAATATGCGGGACGTGAAAAAGACACCGTTTTTTATCCGAATAACATTTCTCCGGATACGGTTTTCGTTTTGGTTTATAGAGACGACACGACTTGGACTCAAAAGCGTTATGACACGACTTATTACTACGACAAAAATTATAAAGCCTCAAAAGCGCATCAGGTTTGGTGGAATACCGGAGTAAATATTTCCACGGATCTATACGGCGTTTTACCTTTGAAAATAGGAAAAATGCAAGGTATCAGGCACACTCTTTCTCCTAGTGTAGGTTATCGCTTTACTCCGCAAAAAGATTTGGACGTAAATTTTTTGTCGATTGGAATTCTTTCGCCTTCCGGAACAAAAAGGCGGCAGGATTTGTCGTTTGGGCTTAATAATTTGTTTGAAACAAAAATTTTGAATACGAATTCTAACGACAGCGCAAAATCTTCCGTAAAAAAAATAAATTTGCTTTCGTTAAACGTTTCAAGTTCGTATAATTTCGAAGCGGATTCGCAAAAACTTAGCGACATTTCGCTTTCCGCTTCGATTCCCGCGCCAAAGGTTAGTTTTTCTTATTCAGGCGGTTATCATCCGTACGATATGCGGAATAATTTGGATGTTCCCAAACCGCTTTCGCATGTAATAAACGTCACTCCTATTCTTCCGTCGCTGGGCGGAAATTTCTGGAGCGGCGACGCTATTCTGCATGACGGATTAGAGTATTACGGATATTTAGACAATTTATGGCGAAATAACAGCCGAGATTGGCAAATTACCATAACTCCGCGATACACATACACGATGAATCGTGAAAATACCATATCGGATTTCAAAACAAATAAAAGTTATAATTTAGGCGCCGGTTTGCAATTTAATCTGACGGAACGATGGAAAATTTCATGGAATGGGAATTGGTCTTTTACGGAAAACACGTTCATAAACCAGAATGTCGCGCTTTACGCCGATTTGGAATGCTGGGACTTGAAATTGGATTGGTATCCGTCCGGCGTAAATTCGGGGAGAATATATTTTGTCGCCGCGCTCAAAAAGCATCGTGATTTGAAGTGGGAACAAAAAGAGAAGTGAATTTTGCCGAATTTTCTATGTTAAGTTGTTTGCGGCAAATATTATTTTTGTAAGCATTTATTTAAGTATAAGTAGTTATCAAGGAGTTTTTAGATGTCTGTCCGGTGGATTCGTAATGTTTGCATTGATGGTCAAGAAACTACTATTGAAATTCAAATAGGGTATAAAGTAATCGGCGATAAGTCCTATACGCGAATAGGAAACGATATTGAACTTTACTTTGACGCAAAAACCGAAGAACGAAGTGAAATTGTAAATAAGGGTAAAGATTTATTAAAACAACAATTATCCTGTAAAAAAATAACCTATACCGATGGGCGAGATTATGACTGGAAATAGATACTGCGTAATACACGGACATTTTTACCAACCTCCCAGAGAAGACCCCTGGGAAGACGAGATTGAACGTCAGCCGTCGGCTAAGCCGTACCATGATTGGAATGAAAGAATTTATGACGAGTGTTATCGTCCCAATTCGTTTTCAAGAATACTTAACGAAGAAAGTGAAATCGTCGCCGTAAATAACAATTTCTGTTACATGAATTTTAATTTTGGACCTACGCTTTTTCGCTGGATAGCCAAAAAACATCCGACCGTTTATAACAGAATAATAGAGGCGGATAAACGCAGCCGCGAAGATAACGACGGACACGGAAGCGCTATCGCTCAGATTTATAGTCATATAATAATGCCGCTTGCGACTAAAAAAGATAAATTGACGCAAATACGCTGGGCGAAATCGTTTTTCAAAAGACATTTTAAACGTGAAACCGAGGGATTCTGGTTGTCGGAAACCGCAATAAACATGGAAACAATCGAATGTTTGGTGGACGAGAATGTAAAATTTGTAATTCTGTCGCCTAATCAGGCGGAAAAATTTCGTTACGATTCAAACGGCGAATGGCTTGAAACTTCGGAGTATGGGCTTGACCCGAAATATACATATAGATGTTTTGTTGAAAACCGAAACGGTGAACGAAACGGAAAGTATATTGACATATTTTTTTTCAACGAAGGCTTATCGCAGCAAATCAGTTTTGAAAATTTACTTGAAAACGCCGATATTTTAACTGATAAAATTAATACCTGTTACGATGAAAGCTCAAATGAAAATCAGTTGGTAAATATTGCTACGGACGGTGAAACTTTTGGGCATCATAAAAAAAACGCCGATATGTGTCTTGCGTATTTTTTTAGAAAACGCGCCGCTCAATCCGGCATAAAAATGGTAAACTATGCGACCTATCTGGCAAAAAATCCTCCTAAACGAGAAGTTAAAATAAAAAACGCTTTCGGAGAAGGAACCGCTTGGAGTTGCGCACACGGGACAGGACGTTGGAGCAGGGATTGCGGCTGTAACACAGGCGCATTGCCGCAATGGAACCAAAAATGGCGTTCCCCGCTTCGTAGAGCGTTGCAAATTTTGCAATCCGAAATCGACTTTATTTATCATCAAGAAATGAGTGCGTTTTTTGAAAATCCCGATAAAATTCGCGATATGTACGAGCCGTTTATCGACGATCAAAGCAATGTAAAGAAATTTATTGAGAAAAATGCGAAAAAAAACGTAAATATTTCCGACGACCGAATTTCAAGAATATTAATGCTTTTGGAAGCGCAAAAATTTATCCTTTTCTCTTTCACTTCCTGCGCATGGTTTTTCAACGATATTTCCGGAATTGAGCCGCTGCAAAATTTGCGTTACGCGTTTAGAGCATGGCAATTGACATATCCCAACGCAAAAAACAATTCGGTACTGCAGGAATTTCTGCTTATTTTACAACAGGCGAAAAGTAATTACCCAGACATTGACGGGAAAAAAATCGTTGAAAAAGAAATACTTCCGATGGCGGATCATTTGGAACGTGTAGCGTTTACCATAGCTGTCAATCACTATTTATACGGCTTTTATTCCGGCAGCAAAAAAACCGGACTAGAAGATTATTCATATTCGACAAATGTCATAAAAAATGAAGAAGACAGAGTTTTTGATAAAAAAACGTGGCGAATATATTCGGCGGACGTCGCTCATAAAATTTCACAGGAAAGAAAATCATTTATTATCGCGTTGTATAAAAACGGCAGTCAAATTGAAGGCGTAGTATTTAACGAAAAGCAAAAACTGCCGAAAAACGATTCCGCTTTTGCAAAATTCATGGATGACAAAGACCTGATGAGATTTACTTTGCGGGATATCGTTCCGTCGGCGAGAGATCATGTTACGAAAAGATTTGTCGATGATTTTGCGAACGACACTTATTTGGATTATTTGTCGTGGGCAGGGACGCAGAATAACCGTTTGAACGCTATAATCGACGTAAATAACGGTCTTCCGAGCGAACTTTCAGAAACAATTAAATTTTATATTGATAAAGAATGGGACATGGCGATTGCGGCGTTTCTACAGGCAAGCGAGAAAATTCAAGATTTTGTAAATAAACTTTCGGATATAAACGAACGTGCGGATCGCTATAAAATATTTATAGACAAAATTAAGAGCGCCGAAAAAATTCGCCTGAAAATAAATGATGACTTGAAAATTCTAGACGATGACTTTAACAATGAAAAATTAGTCGATTCAATTATCGTTAAACTTGATGTCGTGAAAAATTTGGCGATTCCTTTGCATTTTCATCAGGTGCAAGACAGATTTTATTTAATTTACAAGCAAGTTATAAACGATATTTATCCGCACTGGACCGCAAACGGAAGATCTGTAGGTAAAGAACGGCAAACTATAATGTTAATTAACAAGCTTGCGAAAAAATTCGGATTTAATATTGATAAAACAGCGGTTTAAAAAAATGATTAAGATTATCGTCTCTGAAAATGACGGTGGGAAGCGAATAGACAGGCTTGTTCGAGAAGAGTTGAATTGTTGTTCTTTGGGTGAAATTTTTAGATTGTTTCGTACCAGAAGAGTTTCAATAAACGGTATAAAATGCAAAGAGAGCGAACGGGTAAAATTTGGCGATGAAATTTTAATTTTTGCAGATAAAGACGAATTAAAAAACAAATCCGCTCAAAAAATTAAAATTATAAATAAAAATAATTTTCAATTGATTTACGAAGATAAAAATCTAATTGTATGCAACAAACTATCGGGTGTTGCAAGTCAGCCCGGTAAAGGAATTCCGTCGGGAACGTCGCTTATCGAACTTGCGCGGAATTACGCTGATGAAAAATTTGTTCCCTATCTGATTCATAGAATTGACGCCGATACGTCCGGAGTGATTTTGATCGCGAAAGACATTGACTTTTTAAGGAGTTTGCAAAATATTTGGAACAGTGAATTTGTCAAAAAAGAATACGTTGCCGTTTGTTTCGGAAATTTTGACCAAAAAAACGGAAAAATCGACTTAAAACTTGAAAGAACGTCAAAAGAGGCTGCGGGAATGAAAATGAAAGTAACCGAACATGGCGGACTTCGCTCAATTTCTCAGTATAAAATAATTTCACAAAACGAAAATTGTGCAATAGTTTCAGTAGAAATCAATACCGGACGAACACATCAAATTCGCACGCATTTTGCGTATATAAACCACTGCTTACTGGGAGATAAACGCTACGGTAATAATCAAGCCGACAAAGCCATTGAGGAAAAAAGCGGATTAAAAATCAATAGACTTATGTTGCATTCTCATAAAATTTCTTTTTTTTTGAACAAAAAACAATATAGTTTCTCGGCGCAAATACCCGATATTTTTCACAAATTCATAAAATAATTATTCAATCGCCGCTTTTAAAGAATCGGCGATCGACTTTTTCGCAGCGGTCGCTTCCAAAATACCGTCATACATCCTTTTTCTGTCAATTATCTCTTTCACATAGAAAAAAGGTTCGTCGCCGCGGCAGTACCCATATTTTACTTCTGGACGATAATAATATTCCGGATTAGAAAGTTTTCGTAAGGCGACGGCGACGTTATTATCCCATTTCAGAGAATCTAATTTCATACGTGCGGCAAGTCGTTGAGCATCCTTTATATGCCCTATTCCCGCATTATAAGAACCTAACATAAATTTTACAATTTCATTTGTGTCAGCCATATTTTTCCAATAATTATCGTAAATGTACTGCAAGTATTTTACTCCGGCTTTGATATTATTTTCCGGCGTTGAAATGTCCTTAAAACCAAGAGTCATCCCCGTCTGCGGAAGAACCTGCATAATTCCTTTCGCTCCTGCCCACGATTCCTGCGAATTATCGAATTTTGATTCCTGATATGCCATTGAAGCAAGAAGCGTCCAAGAAGCGATAGGCAATATCTCATATTTTTTGAATAAAGAATCGTAAGGTGAAATCGCCTCAGTTTCCAAAACAAAATATTCACTGTTTCGACGGGCGTTATACAGTGAAGAATTTCCATAATATTTATCATAAATAATATTATGCAGAGGATTGGAATTTTCATTTATTTTCGCAATCCAGTTATCCGCCGCCTCTTTCAGTTCTAAACTTGAGCTGCGAAACGCCCACGCAATTCTTTGTGAAAAACTTATAGGAACGGATACGTCGATATTTTTATGGAAAGAACTGTTTATTTTAGCTAAATTTTCATCGGCGATAGTATATTCAATTTCACCTCTGCTAACCATTCCAATCAAGTCTTCAGGTTCATGAATATCGGAAAGATTTATTATAATATCGCCTCCTATTTCATTGGATAAATTTTTTAAACGCTGGCGAAAAGCTCCGGTTGCCGGAACGGTTACTGTTTTTCCTATAAGTTCTATCGGATCTGATATAATCGCTTTTTTCTTTTGCCTGTAATTCATGTATTTGTAATTTTCCGGAAGACGTTGTACCAAAACCTGACGGGTAGTGTTATGATGTTTGGCAAATAAAATTTTCTCGCTTATTTCCTGCGTGACCAGTAAATTCGCCGCAATCAAATCGCCGTCCCCGTTTTCAAGCATAATAAAAAGCGAATCATATGTAGATGGAATTTTAATTTCCAAATCGACGTTTATTTCTTTTGCAAATAAATTTAAAAGTTCGTATTCATATCCCATCGGCTGTCCTTTGTATATGAAAAAACTATTTGCGTTGTAACGAGTAAGCGCCACCAATTTTTTACGTTTTTTTATAGTATTCAGGTCGATAACCTGCTTTTTAGTTATTATTGGCATTTCAAAACTTTCGTGTTTTTTATCCAGCCAAAAACAAACCCACAAAATAAAAATTAATAAAAGTATTACAATTTTACTCATATTTATTCTCTATAAAAGATGGTTGTGCAATGATATGTTGTTTCATATAACGATATAAATACGGGTCAAGTTCGTTAAATAATTTTTGCACTTTTTTCATCGCCGGAGTGGAATTACCACGGTTGTTTTCTAAAAAATTTCCATCACGCATAAAATTGAAAATGTCTATTAAATCGTTTTCTGTGAATAAAGCCGTTAAATACATCGCTCCGGTTTCAACGAATGTCTGAGAGTTGAAAAAGTAGTCCATTCTTTCACGAACATCACGAATTTGTTTGCCGTTTAAGTCTTTCTCCTGTAAATAATTTTCAATATATCTGTCCGCTTTTTCCGTTAGATACATAATTTTTATTTCCCGCATAATTTTTATTGCAGTCGGCGACATTTCCGGCGAAGCGAATAAATATTCACAAAAAACCGTAACGACAACAATTATGAATTTACCCAAAGTTTCAATTTTTTTCATAAGTTTTTCTCCCGTCTTAACATAAAATATAAATTTCTACAGTTTGAATGCAGCTTTTTATTTTTTATGTAGTATCAAATTTGTAAAAATCTTTAATAAATAGATTTTTACTTTTGCAAAAATCTATTTTCTTATAAAAATTTTAGGAGAAAAAATGCAAAACGGACAATTTATTTGGGAAACGCATGGAATCCATACAGGAACTGGAAACGATCCTGTTAAACACGGAGTCGATGAAATCGAAATTATTACTGAAAAAGCGATTTCACTAAATCATCCGAACATTACATTCATAATTCACACGCCACGTTTAACGAAATTCCGCTACCAAAGCGAAGAACATACAAACATTAAATTTATTCGCGGAAGCGAGGCGTATCAAAATTACACCCAAAAAATTACCGATTTACGTGAAAAATACAGAGCTAAAATAAACATAAAATACGGAATCGAATTGGAGTGGCTCGGTTCAAAATTAGGTTTGCAATGGAATAGAAGCAAAATATTACAAGTTCCTGACGCTGATTTTGTAATAGGTTCGGTTCATTTCTCAAATGAAGGCGTATCGTACGACGGTTCAAAAGAAGAGGCTCAAAAATTGCTTAAAATCCGCGGTTCTTTAGAGAATTATTGGGCGGCGTATTTTGATGAATTGATTGAAATGGTATCATATTCGTCAAGCATGATTCACGCGGTCGGACATTTAGATTTACCAAAAGTTTACGTAGATTTTCCGCACGAATTTACCGAACTCGACAATGCCGATAATATTGTTTGCGACCGTCTGCGAGTGCTTTTAGAAACAATATCGGAGAATAATTTAGCGTTAGACCTAAATCTTGCGGGAATAAAAAAAGGCTGCGGAATTTATCCTAATTTGCCGATTCTCAAACGTGCGAGAGTGCTGAAAATACCTATCGCCATAGGAACGGACACGCACAATATAGACGAATACGGGAAATTTTACGGTGAAGGTATCGCTTATGCTAAAAAGGCGGGATACAGCCAATACGTAAGTTTTTCTCGCGGAATTCCAGAAATTCGTCCGTTCAGTTACGAAAACAGTGAAGATGTCGATAACTACAAAGCGCTTAATTTGAGCATAGAAATATTGAACAGAAGATTTTCCGCAAGCGATTCGGGAAGAATCCCGCGTTTTGCATTCGGTGGAAAATATTTGTCATTCATAAATCAATATGACGGAGCGACTCCGCTTGGAAACCTTTCGGCTATAAGAATAAGAAGAGAGCGAAAAAGCATAATGATAGGCTCGGATTTCCAGCAAGAGCGCTTAAAAAATGAAATGGGAATCTTACTCAAACACTATAACAAACCCGGGGTTTTATCTGTTTTGTTTAATACGCTTGCTTCCGAAGGCATAAATGTAAAAACAGCGTTTCTTAATTCCGAGAACGATGATGTTTCTGAAGCGTTTTTAACTGTTTCTGGAGCCGAAGAAAGTATTGTAGAGGCGATAGAATTTGCAAACGGAACAGAAAAGAATAATTTTATTTCAATAGAATTTGGCAGTAAAATCAGCATTCCGTTAATAAAAAAACATAAATATTATCTATTGGAAATGGACGGGGTTAAACTCCCTATTCCTATATCAAAAAATATGATTTTGGCTGTAATAAATAATAAACCCGGCGTTTTACTGATTCTTCTTTCGGCGCTTGCTTCCAGAAACATAAATATCATTGATTTACAACTCGGAGAAAGAGGCGATAAAGGTTTTGCGGCGCTTTCTTATGACGGCGATTTTGGCGTTGTTGAAGACATGCTTAGAAAACTTGGCGACCAATACTACGAAACCACGCATTTTCAATTGAGCGCATTATGATAAGTGTCAATATATTCTTTAACTATATTGGGTTATGATATTTATGAGCCGCTTCCCTGTCACAACACGTTGAGTCGAAAGATTTGACTCCAAAGGATACCCGTATGGAATCGCAGGCGAAAAGATTCCGCTTCATGAGCGAATTATAGAAAAAACATGTTTTTTTAATTACCCCTTGACAGTATTTGGTAATATTTAGTATCTTATTCATAGTAATTATATATGATTACTACATTTTTAGTCAAGAAGGAGGAATTTATGGCAAGAGTGGAAAAAATCACTGACCTTATCGGGAATACGCCGATAGTCAAAATCAACAAACTCAACGATAACGGTGCGACGGTGTACGTCAAACTGGAGAGCTTTAACCCCCTGCACAGCGTCAAAGACCGTATTGCGCTGGCAATGATTGAAGCCGCCGAAAAAGAAGGCAAAATAAAGCATGGAACGGTCATTATTGAGCCGACCAGCGGCAATACGGGCATAGGGCTGGCTTATGTGGCCGCGGTCAAGGGCTACCGGATAATCCTGACTATGCCGGAAACTATGAGCATTGAACGTCGCAAACTGCTTAAAGCGCTGGGAGCCGAGTTGGAACTGACCGAAGGGGCAAAAGGTATGAAAGGGGCGATCGCCAAAGCGGAAGAATTGGCGGCATCGATACCCAATTCATTTATTCCCCAGCAGTTTAATAATCCGGCCAATCCTGCTATACACGAAAAGACTACAGGCCCGGAAATCTGGAACGATACCGACGGGGAAATTGATATTCTGGTCGGTGGAGTAGGAACCGGCGGCACTTTGACAGGTGCGGGGAAGTATCTTAAATCAAAAAAATCAAGTATTAAGGTAATCGCCGTCGAACCTTCCGCGTCGCCGGTACTTTCCGGAGGACAGCCGGGTCCTCATAAAATTCAGGGGATCGGGGCTGGTTTTCAACCGCAGGTTTATGATCAGGCGGTTATTGACGAGATTTATCAGACCGATGAGGTAAAAGCCGGAGCCGTTGCACGACGACTTGCAAAGGAAGAAGGCATTCTTGTCGGTATTTCGTCCGGTTCCGCTCTTGAAGCTGCTCTTACTGTCGCCAAAAGACCGGAAAACAACGGTAAAACCATAGTTGCCGTATTGCCGGATACAGGCGAGCGTTATCTGTCAACATGGTTGTGGGAGGAGGCGTAAAACGTCAACAAACGAATTAAACGCACTGAATAAGGCTCAAGCGTACCAACTGGCGGAAACGCTTTTGTTATATGCTTTGTGACGGGAAACACCCATGTAAGCGTGAAGAATCCCGAATTGCTGTTTAAGAGCGGTAGTAATATTTCCACGCGCATAGAATTAGACCAAAAGGAGTTTTGGCATTATGAGATATAGGAGACATACATGGACATAAGCACTATTTGTGTACACGGCTGCGAAAAAAAATTTGACACAACCGGAGCTGTTGCCGTTCCGATATTCGCGTCCGCTACTTTCGCTCATCCGTGTGTGGGGCAAAGCACGGGTTTTGACTACTCGCGCTCGCAGAATCCTACAAACGAGCATTTGGAACACACGGTCGCGGCATTGGAATCTGGATCGCAGGCTGTGGCGTTTTCTTCCGGCATGGCGGCGGTTTCCGCTCTAATGGAACTGTTCTCGCCTGGCGACCATATTGTCGCAACCTATGACTTGTACGGTGGAACTTTTCGCCTTTTTTCCCGTATATCTCAAAAGAACGGCGTTACATTTTCGTATGCAGACAGCGTGGAAAATATCAAAAAGGAAATAACGCCCTCTACAAAAGCCGTGTTCATAGAAACTCCTTCTAACCCGATGTTGCGCGTAACGGACATTACAGCAGTCGCAAAAATCACGCATGAAAAAAAAATATTGCTTATAGTGGATAATACTTTTCTTACACCATATTTTCAAAAGCCGCTTTCTTTAGGTGCGGACATAGTGTTACACAGCGGAACAAAATATTTGGGCGGTCATAACGATACTTTAGCCGGCTTACTGGCGGCAAAAGATAACTCTCTATCCGAACAATTCCGCTTTATAGTAAAAACAACCGGCGCTTGCCTCTCTCCATTTGACAGTTTTTTAATCATTAGAGGAATAAAGACCCTTGCCGTTCGCATGGAACGTCAGCAAGAAACCGCACTGAAAATCGCACACTGGCTTTGCGGGCAAAATAATGTAGCTGTTGTTTATTATATAGGTTTACCAAATCACCCCGATTATGAATTATCCTGCCGTCAGGCGAGCGGTTTTGGCGCAATGATTTCCTTTACCGTGCGAAACGAACAAATGGCGGTTAAAATATTGGAAAACGTAAAAGTGATAAAATATGCCGAGAGTTTAGGCGGGGTTGAAAGCCTGATTACCTATCCAATGCTTCAAACTCACGCCGATTTACCGGAAGACGAGCGAAACGCGCGAGGCATAGATGGATGTTTATTACGTTTATCGGTTGGTTTGGAATCAGCAAAAGATTTAATTGCGGATTTAGAACAGGCAATGGGAGTTTCAGTATGAAATATGATTTTGACAGAGTAATAGAAAGACGTAATACGTACAGTGTAAAATACGCGCCCGCTTTACGAGGCAAGCCGAATGATGTACAGCCTATGTGGATTGCCGATATGGATTTTGCAGCTCCTCCCTGTGTGATTGACGCGCTTGTTTTTTGTGTTCAACACGGAATTTACGGATACTCCGAGCCGGATGCGGAATTTTTTCACGTTATACAAAACTGGTTTATAAAGCGCTTTGATTGGAACGTAGAACGTGAATGGCTTACGGCGACACCGGGTGTTGTGAACGCTTTATATATCGCCGTTCGCGCTTTAACCGAATCGGGCGAAGGCGTACTTATACAGCAGCCCGTTTATTATCCTTTTGAATCTTGCGTCAGACAATGCGGTCGGAAATTGCTCGTCAATGAACTTGTGTATAACGATGGATGCTACAATATAGATTTTGATGATTTTGAGAATAAAATTAAAGAAGCGAAACTTTTTATTTTATGTAATCCGCACAATCCTGTCGGACGTGTTTGGACGGAGAGCGAACTTACTCGCTTAGGCGAGATTTGCCTGCGGCGCGATGTAATTGTTATTTCCGATGAAATTCATCAGGATTTTATATATCCGTCTCACCGCCACATTGTGTTTGCCGGACTTGATCGTCGCTTTGCCGATATAACGCTTACCTGTACATCACCGTCAAAAACTTTCAATCTTGCGGGGCTGCTCTATGCGAATATTTTTATTTCAAGCGAAAAACTGAGAAATAAATTCAGAAGGGAGTATGCAAGCAGCGGTTTGAGTCAGCCGTCGCTTATGGGTTTGGTCGCCTGCAAAGCGGCATATGAAAACGGCGCTTATTGGGTGGATGAACTTAATAACTATATTTTTGACAACATGTCGCTTATAAAGAAATTTCTGAAAAAACGTATTCCGAAAATTAAATTAGTTGAGCCGGAAGGAACATATTTAGCGTGGTTAGACTTTTCTGCATTTGGGCTTTCTTCAAAAGAATTAGATGAATTGATAACGCATAAGGCTAAGTTGTGGCTCAACGACGGCGCTGCCTTTGGTTTGGGCGGCAAAGGTTTTCAACGCATGAATGCGGCTTGCCCTCGTTCCGTACTGCGTAACGCACTTGAACGATTATTGAATGTAAATTAAGTAAAAATCCGCTTATAAAGCAGTTTCCACTTGCGAAGTGTTGACAAAAGTTATTATATTATTATAACTATTTTTACGATGGCATGAAAGGGTTTTAATGAACAAGCCGAAAATTCTTATTGTTGATGACGACAAACATATGCGCGGTTCGGTCGTAGAATTTCTTGAGTACGGCGGGAAATATGAGATAATTGAGGCGACAAACGGGCAAGAAGCGCTTAGTATAATTGCGAAAGAAAAATTTTCCGCAATAGTTAGCGATATTAAAATGCCGATTATGGACGGTTTGGAACTTCTTGATAATCTCGTAAAACAAAATTCTACCGTTCCTTTTATAATAATGACCGCGTTTGGCGATGTGAAAACCGCTGTGGAAGCGATGAGCAGAGGAGCGTATTATTTTATAGAAAAAGGTAGTAATTCTTTTACCGATTGCCTTGAAGCGACAATTGTACGTGCGGTCGAAAAAAATGATTTGCTTATAGAAAATATTCGTCTTTCTACCGAAAATACGACTTTAAAAAACGCTCTAAAAGGAAAATGGCAGTATATTGGAAAATCGTCTAAAATAAAGGAAATTCAAAATACGATAGAAGCTATAGCGTCAAGCCGTTCAACTATATTGGTAACAGGAGAATCCGGAACAGGTAAAGAAATGATCGCAAAATCAATTCATGCGTTAAGTAATAGGGCGGGAGGTCCTTTTATAAAAGTGAATTGTGCGGCGCTTCCTGAAAGTTTAATTGAAAGCGAACTTTTCGGGCATGAAAAAGGCGCATTTACCGGAGCGTTAAAAACTCGTTTAGGGAAATTTGAATTGGCGAGTAGCGGAACTATTCTTTTGGATGAAATAGGAGAAATGCCGCTTGGAGTTCAGGCTAAATTATTGCGTGTTTTACAGGAAAGAGAAGTCGATAAAATAGGCGGAGACGCTCCTGTTTCAGTAGATATTCGATTAATTGCAACGACAAACCGTGATTTGCAAAAAGAGATAGAAAACAGTAATTTTCGAGAAGATTTGTATTATCGTCTGAATGTATTTCATTTTGAACTTCCGCCGTTGCGGGAGCGCAAAGACGATATTCCGGAATTAATAAACCATTTTATATGGAAGTATAACGACGACAACGGCTTTTCGGTTACTGGAATTTCAAAAGAAGCACTTGAAGCGCTGAAAGAATATAATTTCCCCGGAAATATTCGAGAACTTGAAAATATTATTGAACGAGCGGTTGTTCTTACAAGAACTGGTGAATTGAGCGAAAATTCGCTTCGTTTGGGAAAATCAAGAGAAATCCCGCCTGCAAATGGTAAAGTTATGGCTGGGATGACGGTCGCTCAAGTCGAGAAAGAGTTAATTTATACGACGCTTGAACACTGTAAAAATAACAAAACGCAAGCGGCTGAAATGATGGATATTTCGGTACGGACTTTGCGCAACAAACTGAAAGAATACGGCGACAATTCGGCTGACGAATAAAATTTTAGATGACTATTATACATCTTTACACAAATCGTCCACACCACAACAATTAATTTCTATTTTTTCCATCGTAAGCTTTTGTCAATAACGTTTTTAATATTAATTGGCATTTTCAGTCCGCCTAATATTATTTTATCCATACTACGAATGTTGGATTGCAAGAATAATATCTTGCCATTCATCTATATTTTTATCCTTAAAACAGGGATGAACCGCTCTAGGCTGTTCTGCTTATCAAGTCCCTGTTTTATCTTAAAAAAATATGGAAATTCAGCATTCGTAGTAAAATGTATGATTATTGGCAGGACAGCCTCTCATCTGTTTCTGTCTAAACTTTTAACTTTGCTAAATAAATGGCAGAAAAGATGTTTTATGAGAGTTTTGCAAAAATGGTTGGTTTGTGTGTTGGTAGTAGCGGCGATGGTATTTGTTGCGGGATGCAGCAAAGATGACGACAAGGGTAGCGACAACAACAGCATTGTCGGAACTTGGGAAAGAGTATCGGGGCAATTAACGGTCAAAGTCGTTATTAAGGCGGACGGAACGGGTAATTACGAAGTTCGCTATGACGGATAATCGCAAGGTTCAGGTGATTTTACATACACAATCGACGATAATGTGGTCAACGTATCTTTGGAATTTAACTTCAACTACACTGGAGGCAATTCGTTTACGATTTCCGGTACCGGTGAGGAATTTGACGGAATATACACAAGAAAATAAGTTGGCTTAATCGGCGAGAACAGATCTGTTATAAGATTTTTGAGTAAAACGTTTCGTTTTGTGAAAGTTTTCGGAGTGTATTCGATACCTTCTACGATTTCAAAAATTTTTTCAAGACAGATTTTGTTCTCGTTGAAATAAACGCCGCGCGTTCTCTTTTAATAATAGCCGCCGATTTTATTAATTCCGTCTGTTTTAGACGATTTCTTTTCAATACGGTTTTGATAGGCGTTACAAGCCATTCCGTCAATATAAACGTAAATTTTTCATATTTTCCTCAAAATTAAGAATAACCGGAAAATACTACCTTTTTTGTTATATTTGTGCAATGGTCATACGCTTGTTTTGCTCATAAGATAATACTTTTTGAGTAAAAATGCCGTGTAAATTTTGTACAAATACAATTTATTCGGATGCGAAATAGTATATTCCAAACGGAGAAAGATTTATTTAAAGGAGTTTTGTTTATGTTCGACAAGTTGAAACTCAGTGCAAAAATAACGGCGCTGACAATTTTTCTATTAATAGTAATGTTTATTTTAGGTTCTACTGCAGTAGTAAATATGGTAATATCCAATATAATGGCGGACGTGATTTTGAAAGAATTTGTTCCGATAACCGCTACTGCGGCTCGTTTGTCCGGAGGAATATCCGACAGCATTCTAATGCATGCGCGTCTATATGCGGCTACTAATGATGTTATACATTACGAAAATGCTCGTAAAGGTTTTACATATTTGGACTCCAATTTGACAAAAGCCGCCGATTTTGCAAAAAACTCGCCGCATTTAGTGCGTTCCCCAAAAGTTATAGGAGATGTTGTTGACGCTTTCAAAGAATACAGCGTGTTGTTTGAACAGCAAAAAGATATAAGCGTAAAACTTTTTCAAGAGAATAAAAATACGAACGATTTGGAAATTGAAATTATGAGGGATGCAAACAAATTAAAGGAACTTTTACCAAAAAATTCGGATGCCAGAGAGTTTGCTTTGGAATTAGAACTTGGGGTGAGCCAATCGCTTGTTTCGGTCAATAAAGCGATGCAAAGTCTGGATACCAGCGGTTTTTCGGCGGCTCGTAAAGTATTAGCGGACGGTTTAAAAAGTTTTGATTTTTTTGAAAGAATTTCACTTAACTCCGAACAAAGAAACGCTTTGTCGAAATATTCTTCCGATTACAAGCGATACGCCCAATCCGTGGAGCGTTTGGAAAAGTTGATTTTTCAATTAAAATATGATATATCTCCAAAATCCAACGATGTGTCCGATAAATTAGGACAAGCGTCGACCAATGCCGTCAATATTGCAATTTGGGCGATAACAAAAGTAACGACCGATTCTAAAAACGGATTAAGATTGGGAAGTATATTGGTAATCGTCGGATTTATAGCCGCAATTATTTTAGGAACCTTTTTTAGTACGTTAATTACTAAATCGACAAATAGACAGATGAAAAATATAATAGACGGTCTTTCGGAAAGTTCAAGCCAAGTAACGATGGCGTCGGGGGAAATTTCAAACACGTCTCAATCTATGGCGGGCGGCGCGACCGAACAGGCGGCGCACTTGGAAGAAATTTCGTCTTCTCTTAACGAAATAACGTCAATGACCAAACAGACCGCAGACAACGCAAAGAACGCCGACGTTTTGGTTAAGGACAGCGTTCAAAAGGCGAAAGCGGGTAAAGAAGCGATGGGACGTTTACACGAAGCGGTTATAGAAATTCAAAATTCCGGTAACGAAACGGCAAAAATTCTCAAAGATATTGACGA
>JAIRUI010000005.1 GCA_031254455.1 Chitinispirillales bacterium
CCGTTTTGAAGTAATTCACTCACCGCTATTGCACCGCCGTCTCTTACCGAACGCAAAGACTGCCCGCTTTCTTTTGAGGTAATTTCAAATATCGGTTCTCCGGTTAATACACCTTTGTCGTCGCTTGTCTTATTTATCGTATCGGTAGCAAAGCCTTTGTAGTCGATTAACGCTTTTAAGGCGTTTTGCACATCGCCGACCGTATTTATATCACCCTTTGATACTTCAACCTCTTCGACAATGTTACCGTTCTTTTTCAATACGACATCAAGTTCCTTCTTTACTATTTCGTAATCAACTCTGGTGTTGACAAGAGTGTAATTATTGTGATAAATATTGCTGTTGTGTTCGTCCACTATTCTAACAACAGGCGCAAGACCGTTCGCTATCGTGTATTCACCTACCACAGCATACGTCGGGGCGATGTAAACATGGTTTTTGTCAATCTCGTCAGACTCCAAACTCCACGTCGGATACTGTATCATCTTGTTATAAACAAACTCTCGCTTATTACCCCAGATTATCTTGATTGGTTTGGGGTTAATTACATACGTCGTCGTATTGCCGGACAAAGTAATGTTTGTGTTTGAAGTTACCGCTTCGGCATTATAACGTCCTATGTCGGTGTTTTGAGTTCCTGGTTTCAACTCAACAGGAAAATTTGGGTCGCTGCTTATTGGCGTTGGCGTCTGAGGTTCGCCGTTGTAAATAAGAGCCGTATTATCCCATGTTACGGTAATCGGACGCTTTTGTATTGTGAACGATAATTTTTTGTCTGCTTCCGGTATTGACGCAATTCGTGCGACATAATCACCCGCGCCTGTAATCGTTGCGCTTACCGTTCCCGAATTTACATTGCTGCCTGCGTAATCGGCGGTAAAATCCGCGCCTTCCTGCAATATCACCCACTCATCCGATGCTTTCAAATAAAGTTCTATCGTTTGAAGTTTCTTCTCTGTGTTGTCATAAATGTATGTTTTGTCGCCGGACATACGTATCGCATTGCCTTCGTTTACATCAAACCATTTTGCAATAAGCGTAATGTCTTTGGTTATCGTATTGTTTGCAAAATCCCACTGAATGTTGCTGTTCAAATCCGTAAACCAGCCCAAGAATTCATGGTTTGCTCTTGTCGGGTCATTTGGTTTACTGATTTTTGCGCCGTTGAGAATCTCAGATATTGGACTCGGATTCGGCGAGCCGCTATTGCTGTTAAATGTTACCGTCCGTAAGTATGTTACGATAACTATAACTTGACCGCTTTTGCCATCAAAGCCTTTCCTCCCCGTAATGTTATTGCCAATTGCCGAATAATTACCGCTTCCACCGCCGCCAAATCCTCCTCCACTTCCGGCTATAACTCCATCACCGCCAAAAGACTCTAAATAACCTATATTATTTATTTTTCCGGCATCACCGCCACGGCTATATTTATCATTCCATCTCACATCATCATTTTTAAATCCGTCTTTACCGGGAGATCCTTTTTCTGTTGCAAAAGCCGAAGCCGATAAACCATGGACGCTCGCACTTCCGCCTGCGCCGCCGGCTAAGGATTGGGCGGTTATTCCTCCACCTATACCACCATCCGCGTATAGTTTTATTGAGTTATATATAACAGATGTTGTTTCGCCATCTCCACCCTTACAGCCCTCCATCCACCCCTCCCAATAACCGCTATAATACTCGAATCCGCCAATTCCTCCGCGGCCTACATTTATAGAAATAGATGCTTTTTTCGTAATACCAAATATCATATAAGCCGCTCCTCCCCCTCCACCGCCGGAACCAGTTCCAGCATAATGGCTACCGCTCCCTTGAGCGTTGTTATTCCCACCCTGTCCTCCCCCTCCGCCGCCAACGGCGTAAACCTCTACATGTGCAGGAAAAGAATCACATTCATGAGTAACCCCTTCGTCAATATCATTATATTTATACTCCTTATATTCATTCGGTACATAATCCGCCGCATTTCCCGTTACACACAACGCGGCAATCGTCGCCGCCACTCTTAGAAATCTGTTTTTGTTCAGCATAATAACACCCCTCTGTTTAATAATTTTATTATTTCCTTTGTCTATCTCTGGTTTGCTTCGTCACTGCGTTCCTCGCAATGACGTTTGTACTGTGTCAACTGTGTCCGTCATTGCGAGCGTAGCGAAGCAATCCAGTCTTTCTTCTAAATCGTGTTGTCGCGCCGTACGGATATCGGATATCAGCCGAACCAAAAACATTATGAATTAGGGAAATATAGAAGAAACCTTTTGCGGTAAAAAACAGAAAAAGGTCGCTCTGCCCATAATCATAATTCTTACCACAGAAAAGAGTATGTCCAACGGATTATTAGTGTTGGAAGACGTGTCTATACAGCTAAACAGAGCAACCCTGAGAGGGTGCCGACTATATAGACACTTAAATCGGTCAACAAAATTTCAAAAGAAACTTTATCGACTCTTTTCTGTGGTATTAATAAAATAATTTATTGTTTTGATAAATACGAGGAAAAGTTTGAAAGAGTTAAAAATAAAACCCGCCGCTCAATTTCTCAAGCGGCGGAGTTGTTTGTGAAACACAAAATAATATAATCCGTTTGTTATTATTTTGAAAGCGAAATTCTTCTTTCAAAAATTTATAACAGCAAGTCGTTAAATTCCAAAAATCCTTTGACCGTCTTGAAGTAATTGTCCGCCATTATCCTATAACCGTCGGCGTTGGGATGAATCATAATATTGTCGCCGTCATACATAAGATGGTCTTTTCCCCAGATTCCGTCCCAAATATTTGAGATAAGCGTTGCGCGGTATTTTGTTTTCAAACGGGCAAACATATTTTCGTAATCGCTATAAATAAACATATAGTCGTATTTATAAATTTCACCCCAGACTTCTATTTCCCCTTTAAGTAATTCCTGCGCTATTTCTCTGTTGTAAAATTTAACAAGGTAAATTTGTCTGTTGTCGTTGACAAGTCTTTCAAGCATTTCTTCAAAGTTTTTTTCAACGTCGTCTTCTACAAAAGACAAATTGATATTGCCGCCGGACGTTACCTTTTCCATTTGTTCAAATAAATCGTTCGCTCCGAACTCAATAAAAATAATCGCCGGATTGTACGATAAAACTTCATCTACTCTGCTCAAAGCGTCTTGACTCGTTTCACCGCTTATACCAAGATTTATTACCGGGATATTCACCTTTTGAGCCAGATAATGCGGATACGCTTTGCTTGTATCGACCGGATAAAAGCCGCCTCTTGCTCCCCATCCCTGCGTCAAACTGTTTCCGAAGCACACGATAGTCGAATTTTGTGCGATGTCAAGTTTCTTATAATTTCCGTCGTTTACGTTTTCCGTGTCTTTACTGCAAGATATAAGAAAAATAATCGCGGATACGATAACTAAAATTTTTGTGATTTTCATATAAACCCTTTCTTGTTCAAATGAATAAATTAACCTTTTTTGTTCTTCTAAATCCTAATCTTCTGTTTTAAAACAGATACCCCCGCCTGTTTAACGTTAAGAATAAACGTTCCTTTAGAAAGACCGGCGGTTTTCAACCCCGTAGCGTTCAAACCGTTTACCGCACTGATATTTACTCTGTCTAGCATTCGTCCCTGAACGTTGTAAAGTTCGACAGTGTAATCGCCCGCTTTCAGATTGACGTTTATTTGCCCGTTCTTTATTCCGGCAAAAGAAATGGAAGCGGTTTTCGCCGTTTTAACTTTGTCGATGGGACTGCTGCCGTACGGAACAAATATTACATGAATCGTCGAATCGCCCGTAACGTTATCAAAAGTATATTCCATCGACTCTCCCGTCGCAGAATTATTTGCGCCGCCAGTCGGATAGAAAATAGTCTCTCGACCGTTAACGTAAATCTGCTTAATTTCATATTCTGCGTCAGGCTCAAATATTACAGTCAACGAACCGCCGTCGGCGACGTTTTTCGTTTGAGGAATATCCGAGACGACCGCTATTCCGTCTATAGTAATTTTCCCGTTCGGAGCGCCGGTTATAGTAATTTGATGATAAATTATCAGGTTTTCGTCTAAGGCGGTTACGTTAAATTCTTTCCAAATTTCAGTCGCCTTATAAGTCTCTACGCTTGTCGGCGGAACTCGAAGGACGATTTTATCAAGATTGTTTATTCCGTAAAACACCGTCGAATTTATCTCTTGCGGCGCTGCGGCAAAATTGCTTATCGTTTTCAAAGACGTATCGCGCAAAAAGGCGTAATCGCCTATGGTTTGAACGGAACTTGGAATGATTACGCTTTCCAGATTGAAGCAACCGTTAAACGCGGCGTTGACTATACGCTTCGCTCCGCGAGGAATATCAAATGATGTTAAGGTATCGTCATTTGCTTTATACGGTTCGTCAATTATTTTTGCCATGCGCCTTATAAGTTCCGCAGAACATACACGGCAGTAGGGACTGTTGTTTCCCGAACCTTGCATAAGACACACTCCGAATCTTCCCGCCGTTAACCAGACGGTCGGAGTAACATGAGTTTTACACTGGTTTGGCTGTTGGTACATGCCTATGTCTTCAATCCCCAGCCATGCTCTCCACGGATTAGTATTTGGGTTGGAATCTATTGAACTGTTCGCCCGTTCCTGCATACCGGTTGTTCCGGCGCAATACTCGTCCCACAATATCCCAAGAGAATGACCGGTTTCGTGCATCATCTTTTCTATGTTGGTTTCATTATCGCCGCCTATTCCGACTACACACCACCCCGATTGAGTCCCGGGGACTTTCATACTTTCATACGCCCAACCCCATGCTTGACCTGAGTTGCCGTTGGCAAAAATCATTGTCATAGCGGTTTTCGCAGCGTGCTGCTGTATTACTGTAGCGACTTTACTTGCGTCATTAGTTCCAAAAACAAGAGACCCGCCTTTTACAAAACCAAGGAAGCCGTCCTCGCCTGTGGAATGTGTTTCTATCGCGTAAATATTTATTCTGTCTTTGAAAAGAGTATAAGGATAACGTTTATTTATGATTGCATCGCAAGTCTTTTGCGCCAACTCCAAAAAAGCGGTTTGCTGATTTGACGCATATCCGTCGCCTAAGATGACGAAGACGACGTTCTCCGCGTCAGAGCGTCCTCCGCCGTTATGCAATACGTGTTTAGTATTATGCTGCGCCTGTAAAGACGGAACAAACGCCGCCAATAACGCTAACGATACAAAAACAGCCTTGCGGCAAACAAGCGGTAAAGCGTTTTTTAATTTGGTTTGCAACCGCACCCCCTTTCAAAAAAATTACATTTAATTTACAAGTATAATAGAATAAAGATAAAAAATCGCTTGTGTTTTAACGAAAATACTTTTTTATTTAACTCTCAAACAAAATCGGCGCCGTCCGCTTATGTTCGCTTCTGTCGTGAAATCTTTTTATCACGGCTTTGTCGTCCTCGCTTGCCTCGCCGTTCAGTAAAAATTCGTCTATGCCGCGATAAGTAATTCCCATTTCTTTTTCATCGGTCTGCCCGTCAAATAATCCTGCCGACGGGGCTTTTTCAATAACGCAGGCCGGCGCTTTGAGAAAACGCAAAAATTCGTAAATTTCGCTGACGCTAAGGTCGGCGATCGGATTAAAATCGCAAGCGCCGTCGCCCCATTTCGTAAAATAACCCATATATATCTCGCTTCGGTTTCCCGTTCCTGCGACAATGCGATTTTCACCGGCGGCCGCCGCGTAAAGCGTCGTCATTCGCAAACGCGGCGCTATATTGACAAGCGCGCTATTATCAAGTTGCACCGCCTTGCCCGCAATTCTGACAAATTCGTTTTTCACATCGGACAAATCGACTGTGCGCGTTTCTATATCAAACTGCTTTGCTACGGCTTGAGCGTCGGTTTTATCCGTCGTGTAATTTTGATTTGAGCCGCAGGGCATAATAAGTCCTAAAGTATTATCACAAGCCTTTTTACAAAGAATACCGACAAGAGTGCAGTCTTTACCGCCGCTGTTTCCGTAAACGATTCCGTCCGCACCCGACGATTTCACAACGCTTCGAATAAATTCGATTCTTTTTTGAGTTTCAAATTCATAATCCCTCATCGCGCCGTTCCTTTCAAAATACGTTTATGCGTCGGACAAATACCTTTCCATATAATATAATATTCGCCGCCAAAACAAAACGCGGGGGACTCATATCGACTTTATTTTTTGGCGAATAGTATATTTAGATAGAAAATTTTTGGAAAAGAAATAAGAATGAATAAAATATTTTTGCTTTTATTTTTTGCCGCCGGCTCGATTTTTCCGCAGTTTCTTCATCCGGATTCGTTGAAATTCGCAGAGTTGAATTGGAAAATTCCAGACGGGAAAAATTATCGTAAAACTATCGGTAAAATTCCGTTTTATTATGAAAAAGACAATTCCGTAGGAATTTTTTATCTTCAGTTAAGTTTTGAAGCGGGAAACTTGCTTGAAAATCCACAGCCAAAAGGCGCTTCACAATTGTATTCTATGTCGATTAGAAACGGTGGAAGCAAAAAGTTTTCTCCGGCGCAAATTGACAGTCTGCTTGCGCTCAACGCCGTTTCAATTTTTGTGTATAACGAAGCGAACAGAACGGATTTTATCGTTTCAGGGCTTTCGGAAAATAAAAAAACGGCGTTTGAAATTTTTGAAGACATTTTGCAAAACCCGCTTTTTGATTCGGCGAGAATAGCCATAAACGCGGCAAAATTAAAACAAAACATAACTCACAGGTTTGATAATCCGTCAAATTTACTTTCTGCCGCTTGGAAATCGCTGATTTATCCGCAGACGCCGGTAAGCGAACTTTTATCTATGGATTTTGCCGAAAATATTATGAAAAACGATCTTTTACAGTATCATAAATATTTGATGCAAGACGCGAAAATGATTGTCGCGGCGAGCGGCGATATTGACGAAAACACGGTGAAAAGTTTTGTGGAAAAAAATTTCGGTAAAAAACGAAACGAAAATTCACGTAGTTTCCCCGAAATAAAAACGGCGCAAAATCCGCAAACGATTATAATACACAAAGACGGATTAAATCAGTCTTACGTTAAAACGGGACTGCCGTCGTTTAAACGTCCGGATAACCGATATTATCCGCTTACGATTTTTAACGAGATTTTAGGCGGCGGATTTAATTCACGGCTCGTATCACGGATTCGCAGCGACGAGGGATTAACTTACTCCATTTATTCTATGTTCGGCAGCGATTATCGTTTTGCCTCGACATTTAGTACACAGTTCTTCACAAAAATTGAAAACACAAATCACGCATTGGCTCTTACGCGTGAAATCGTTGAAAACACTGTAAACGAAAAATTTTTGCCAGATGAAACAAATGAAAAAATCGAACAGTTTATTTTGTCGCTTCCGTCAATTTTTCGCACGAGCGAGGACAGGGTTTCTACATTTCTTAAAAACGAATTTGACGGCGGAAAGTCAAATCATTACATTGAATACGAAAACGAATTAAGAACTATTTCGGCGGACAGCGTAGGACTTGAGGTAAAAAAATTTTTCGATAAAAAGCAATTTTTCACGGTGATAGTCACCGACACTTCGATGTTGAAAAATTTACCGGAATATAACGGATTTTCAATTGAAAAATTAAATCCGAAAATTATCGACGCACATTATTTTGAAAAAAATTCAGGAAAACTTGAATAACGCGCCGCCGTTTGAACTGCTTGCGGAAAATAAAAATTCTTCCGCACGGGCGGGAGTTTTTACAAGCGCTCACGGAAAAATTGAAACGCCGGTTTTTATGCCCGTAGGAACGCAGGCAAGTGTAAAATCGCTTTCTCCGCACGAACTTTCGGACGCAGGCGCAAAAATAATTTTAGCAAACACTTATCACCTGCACTTACGCCCGACGAGCGAAGTAATCGCCGCCGCCGGCGGACTTCATAAGTTTGAAAATTGGAACGGGGCGATTTTAACCGACAGCGGAGGATTTCAGGTGTTTTCGCTCAAAGAAATGCGAAAAATCACCGACGACGGCGTACATTTTCAGTCTCATATCGACGGTTCAAAACATTATTTTACCCCCGAAAGCGTTATGCGGACAGAACATAATCTGGGAGCGGATATAATTATGCCGTTTGACGAATGCCCGCCGTCGACAGCCGAATTCACCCAAATAAAAAAAGCGGTCGAGCGTACGATAAAATGGGCGAAGAGATGCAAAATATCACACGAAGAAATTCCGTTTTATCACGGATACGAACAGTTTTTATTCGGAATTGTGCAAGGCGGAATTAACGAACGGTTACGCGAATATTGCGCAAAAGAATTAGTGCAAATGAATTTTGACGGCTATTCTATCGGCGGACTTGCGGTCGGAGAAAACATAGAAGATATGTATAAAGCCGCAAAATTTACGGCGAATCTGCTTCCAAAAAACAAACCGAGATACCTTATGGGAGTGGGAAAGCCCGCTGATGTTATTGAAGGAATCGACAGCGGAATCGATATGTTCGACTGCGTTATTCCCACACGAAACGCCCGAAACGGTTCGGCTTATTCTTGGGACGGGCAGGTGAATATCCGAAATTCAAAATACCGCATGGATTTTGACAATCCTATCGACAAAAACTGCGATTGTTACGCTTGTAAAAATTTTTCACGAAGTTATATACGCCACTTATATCTTGCAGGCGAAATTTTGGCTCTGCGGCTTCTTTCTCTTCACAATGTTTATTTTTACGTTAATTTGGTTAAAACCGCACGGGAAAGAATTCTAAACAATTCTTTCCACGAATGGAAAAAGGAAATTCTGCCGAAAATAAGTAAACGAGTTTGAATCTTACAATCTTCCGACCTGATTCACGGTTTTTTCAAGCGTTGAGTCTTCCGATTGAATCGCTTTTGAAATCATGTCGTAATTTCTGTGCGCCGCAATCATATCAACCATCATTTTTATATTATCTACGTTCGAACTTTCCAAATATCCTTGTTTTATAACGAATCCGTCGGAACGAACAACAGGATTATCCGGTTGTAAAGGACGGAAATAATTATTCCCCATTCTGGTAAGCCGGTACGGTTTATTAAAATCCGAAATTCGTAACGTATCGATTTCCTGCCCGTCCTGCATAACTTTTCCATCGTCAAGAATGGAGACGTTTCCTCTGGTTTGTTCAATCCTTATAAATCCGTCTTCGCCGAAAACCCGACCGCCGTTGCCGTCAATTAGAAATCCGTCGGAGTCGGTTTGGAACGAACCGTCGCGTGTATATCTAATTCCTTCGTTTGTCATTACAGTGAAAAATCCGGAACCTTTAATCATTAAATCAAACGTATTGCCCGTTTGAATCGGAGTTCCTTCACGGTAATCGATAAAAACCTGGTCGGCTTTCAGCGTTCTTTCAGGAAGAACTTCGTGGTTCGGATTGTTCATATATCTTTCGACTTGTTCTGCAAAAAGCGACGAACTTTTGAAACCGATCGTGTTGACGTTTGCAAGATTGTTTGCAATTTGGTCTTGTTTCTGCATCTGCAAAATCATCCCTTGCGATGCGTGTTTTATACTTCCTAACATTTTACACCTCCCCATGTGTTAGAAAATATATGCAAGAATTGTGCCGATTCGTATAATATTGCGGCAAAATAACAATTATGAGATAATTTTATTTCTTGATAACTTATAATATTAACATTAAATATCGTTATATGGGAAAATTATTCCTCTTAAAAACGTAAAAACGGATAATTACCGCTTATATTCCAAACGCTTGTAAAATCCCAGTTTGCATAAGTATTTTGTTGTTTCATTTCCGAAGTCGTTTTCCCTTCGCCTTTTTCATTGTCGCTTTGTCCGCTTGTCTGTTTGTCGTAATAGCAATTAACAATACTTCCGAAATAATTACCGCCGACAAACCCGCCCGTGTTTGTTTTTCCGGCAACCGTTCCGGAAGAGTAGCAGTTTTCTATAGATCCGGCGTCGTTACTTCCCGCCAGCCCGCCGACATCGCTGTTTCCCGACACATCAATGTTTGAATAAGAATCAGATATTGCGCCGCCGTCGTTGTAGCCCACAAGTCCGCCCGCGTAGAGTTTTGTCCCGTTCACTTTACCGGTCGCGTAACAATTAGAAATTTTACTTAACCTGTTAGTCCCCGCCAGCCCGCCGACATAATCCCATCCGTCGATATATAGATCCAAAAGCCCAAGATTTTTTATCGTCGCCTCACAAATCCATCCGAAAAATCCTTGATCGCTTTTTGGCGAACTTACATATATACCGCTTACCGTATGTCCGTCTCCGTCAAATACTCCTTTAAACGGATTCGAACGGCTTCCTATCGCCGTCCAAATATTTATCGGAAAATCCGATTTATCGCTTTTTGCTCTTGTCGTATTACCGTTAATGGATATATCGTTAGAAAGCATAATTGTTTTTCCAAACATAGTGTTTCCGTTTGCGACCAATACCGCTAAACCGGCGAGCTGTTCCGCGGCGCTCAAATTGAATGTTTTAGTATTTTCGCTTGTTATGTACCAAGTAGTGTCTATATCTATTTTAAAAACACCGTTTTTTGTCGAATCTTTGCCGTTTCTGTCACTGCAGCCGATTATAACCGTGTTTATTGTAAAAAACGCAATAATAAGTAAATTTTTCATTTTTCTCTTTTCAACAAAATCTAAACGATTAAAAATAGCATTTATTTCCATCGCTTAGTCGATAATTTCGACATGTAAGGTTTTAATCTTGCATTCTTGTCGTAAAATTTATTATATTCTTCCTTGATATTTTGCCGATGTAGCTCAGTTGGTAGAGCAACGCATTCGTAATGCGTGGGTCGCTGGTTCGACTCCGGTCATCGGCTCGTTTTGACTCCTGTAATTTTGGCGGGAGTTTTTATTTTCCCCGTAGCCGAATAATTTTGTCGCGGAATTTTGCGGCGCTCTCAAAGTCAAGTTTTTTGGCGGCGATATTCATTTGCTCGGTCAATTTTTCTATTACAAATTCCAAATCTTCGCTTTTTTCGCCGTAAACTTCTCTGTTTTCCGCCGCCATGAGAGATTCGGAATTTTCAACGTAATTTTCGTTGTAATTGTAAAATGTTTCGCCTATTGTACGCGTTGTCGAACGCGGAATTATATTATTTGCCTCATTATATTCAAGTTGAATTTTACGGCGGCGATCGGTTTCTTCAAGCGTTTTCTTTATGGAATCCGTTATAGTGTCGGCATAAAAAATAATTCGCCCGTTTATGTTTCTTGCCGCCCGTCCGGCAATCTGAATAAGCGATTTTGTCGAACGCAGAAACCCTTCGCGGTCGGCGTCTAAAATCGCTACAAGCGAGACCTCCGGCAAATCCAAGCCCTCGCGAAGCAAATTTATTCCTATCAAAATATCAAATTCACCTTTACGCAAGTCGTTCAAAATTATAGGACGGTTAAGAGTATCGATTTCGGAATGAAGGTAGCGTACGCGAAAATCCAAATTCTGCAAATGCTGCGACAGATCCTCCGACTGCCTTTTTGTAAGGGTTGTAACCAACGCTCTTTCGCCTTTTGCGACGATTTTTCGCAGTTGAAATATCAAATCGTCAACCTGTGTTTTAGCCGGTAAAACTTCAATTTCCGGATCGACAAGCCCGGTAGGACGAATGACCTGTTCGACGATAACGCCGCCGGTTTTTTCTAATTCGTAATTTGCGGGAGTCGCGGACAAAAATATCACGTTGTTAAGCAGTTTTTCAAATTCGTCAAATTTTAACGGACGGTTATCAAGCGCCGACGGAATGCGAAATCCGTGATTTACAAGCGTTTGTTTTCTTGCACGGTCTCCGTTATACATTCCGCTCACCTGCGGAACCGTTATGTGAGATTCGTCAATTATCGTCAAAAACGGCGCTTCAAAAAAATCAAGCAGAGAATACGGGCGCTCTCCTGTCTTACGTCCGTCTAAAATCCGCGAATAGTTTTCAATTCCGTTTATATAACCGACTTCCAAAAGCATCTCCATATCGTGTGCGGTTCGCTCATATAGTCGTTGCGCCTCAATGAGTTTGTTTTCCGACTCGAATTTTTTAATCTGTCCTTCCATTTCGATTTTTATTTCTTTAACTGCGTCCGGAATCGAGACGTTGGTCGAAGAATAGTATTTTGCAGGAAAAAGTATAATTTCGTCAAGAGCGTATTTCGTATTTCCCGTAAGCGGATCAATTACGGAAATTCGCTCTAGTTCGTCTCCGAAAAACGAAAGTCGAAGCCCTTGTTCTTCGTATGCCGGATAAATGTCAATCGTATCGCCGCGAACTCTGAAATTCCCGCGCTCAAACACAAAATCATTCCTGACGTATTGCATATTTACAAATTGTTCTAGCAAATTCCGCTGTAGAATCGTCATATTGACAGATAAAGTTAAACAATTTTTGCTGTAATTTTGCGGTGAACCTATATTGTATATACAACTTACAGAAGCGACGACTATGGTATCTTTCCGCGACAAAAGCGAGGCTGTCGCTTTCAGGCGTAATCGGTCGATTTCGTCGTTTATGTCGGCTGTTTTTTCAATGTAAGTGTCGGTTGACGGGATATACGCTTCAGGCTGATAGTAGTCATAAAAACTTACAAAATATTCTACGGCGTTTTCCGGAAAGAACGCTTTAAATTCTTCAAAAAGCTGCGCCGCAAGCGTTTTGTTGTGGGAAATTATTAAAACAGGCATATTTAAGTTTTTTATAACATTGGCGATGGTAAATGTTTTTCCCGACCCCGTTACGCCCAAAAGCGTATGAAATTTTTCTCCGTTTTTTATTCCTTCGGTTAATTCGGCTATCGCTTTCGGCTGGTCGCCCGCCGGAGAATAATCGCTCACAAGATTAAACGGCATTTTTTATCCTTATCGATATTGTCGAATGACAAAATAATACATTTTATGTAAAATCGCGGTTTGTTTTGGAGATAACAGGCAAAATACTCGATTCATATTGTAAAATTTTCGTTTTTACACATTTAAGGCGGGGATAATTCGTATATTTAAGAAAATTATTCAAACAGAATCGGATAGCCGGTGGAAAATAAAAAATACGATATAGCCGTTATCGGCGCAGGATTGGGCGGGCTTGTCGCATCTGCGATTTTGGCGAAAAACGGACGTAAAATTTTGCTTGTAGAACAGCATTCCGTAGCAGGCGGCTGCGCGACGACATTCAAACGTAAAGGGTTTTCAATGGAAGTCGGCTTGCACGAAATTGACGGGCTTTATCCGAAAGATAATAAAGTCGCTTTGTTTGAAAAATTAGATGTTTTTAAGAATGTGGAATTTTTAAAATCACGCGAATTCTACAAAGTTCAAAATACCGATAAAACTATTGATTTTACCATGGGAAACGGTGTCGAAGCGGTGCAAACGGAATTATGCCGACGTTTTCCGGAAGATAAAAAGGGAATTAAAAAATTCTTTTCGACATTATTAGGAATTCGCCGAGACCTTTACATAGTTACAAATAATCCGAAACTAAAATTTCTGATTTTGGCTTTTTCACCGTTCATAATTCCGCATTTGATTGGAAATTACAACCAAACGCTTGGAAAATTTTTAGATAAGTACATAAAAAGCGAGAATTTGAAACTTATTTTAGCGGCGAACACAAACTATTTCCACGATAATCCGTACGAACTTTCAATTATATGGTTCGCTTCGGCGCAGGCTAATTATATTATCGGCGGCGGACACTTTGTTAAAGGCGGCTCACAAAATCTATCTAATTATTTTGCAAAAATAATAAAAGAAAATGGCGGCGAACTTGTTTTCAATACCGCTGTAACCCAGATAATTACAGATGAAACTGCGGCGAAAGTAGTCGGAATAAAAGCGAAAAATCAAAAAAACGAGGTTTCGGAATTTTATGCCGATAAAATCATAGCAAATTGCGCTATTCCGGTTTTATACGATTTACTTCCTCCGATTCAAAGCGGAATTTTGCGTGAAAAATACAAAAAATTTAAGCCTGCCTGTTCGCTTTTATCGGTCTATATCGGATTTTCAAAATCGCTCAACGAAGTCGGCGTAAATGCGTATTCCACGATAATTCTCAGCGAAAAATTCAAAACGCTCAACGATCTTGCTGTAAATATGAATTCGGACTTTGAAACCGTTCCAATAATTTTTGTTGACTATGGGCAAATTGACGATTCAATGTCGCCGAAAGGTAAAAGTTGCGGTTCAATTTGTTTGACCGATTATATTGAAAACTGGGAAAATTTGACAGACGAAGAATACAAAAGCAAGAAAAAGAATGTCGCCGAGATTTTGATAAACCGTTTAAATAACGAATTTAACGGAATTAAAGATTTGATTGAAGGTTACGAAGTCGGTACGCCGCGAACGATATGCAATTATACCGGAAATCCGTTTGGGTCGGCTTACGGTTTTGCACAGATTCCGGGGCAGATGATAACGCAGCGTCCAAAACATAAGACGCCTATAAAAAATTTGTATATTTCATCTGCGTATTCGATTCCGGGCGGCGGTTTCAGCGGGACGATTTTAGGCGGAGCTATGTGCGCTTCGGAAATAATCAAAGAATATAAAAAGAGTTAAAATACGGAGTGTTATTTATGCGTTTGTTTTTTTTAGTTGCGATTTTATCGCTTTTTTTGTTAAACGGCTGTTCAAAAATAATTTTGAACAAGGTTTCAAACGGGCTTTCCGGCGGCGGTTCTTCTTCGTTTATTATGAACGACGATGATCCGGAATTTATCGCCGAAGCGCTTCCTCTAGCGTTGAAAGTGTACGAAGGGATTATTGAAGGCAACCCCAAACACGCGGGGATTCGCGCAGCGGCGGCAATGGGATTTACGTCTTACGCTTATGCGTTTATTCACTATAACGCCGACACGTCAAGCGACGAAGCTTTGCGAAAACATCTTTACGTTCGAGCGAGAAATATGTATATTCGCGCAAGAGACTACGGTATCTCGGCTTTGGAGTTAAAATATCCCGATTTCAAAAAGAATTTGGCAAAGGATATCGACGGAACGCTTTCAAAAGTAAAAGCGGCGGACATCGACTTGCTTTACTGGTCAGGAATGGCATGGATGGGCGCATTTACCTGCGACAAATTTAATATGAAATTAGCGCTCACAGTTCCGCAAGCCAAAGCGTTGCTTTTTCGTGTCGCAGAATTAAATCCCGACTACGGAAACGGCGTTATCGACGAATTTTTAATAACATTCTACGGCTCAATGCCGCCGTCTATGGGAGGCGATACGGCGAAAGCGAGAGTACATTTTGAACGAGCCGTTGAACTTTCGGACGGCAAGAATTATTCACCGTATATAAATTTTGTGCAAGCGGTTTCTGTCGCGCAACAAAACGAAAAAGAATTTGACGAACTTTTGGACATCGCCTCAAAAATTAGAATTGACGATGTTCCCAATATGAAATTATTACGGATTTTGCAGCTTGAAAGGGTGCGTTATTTAATTGCAAATAAAGACGAATTCATAATTCCGAAAGTATTTGAGACGGAACATGTTTCGGATGCGGAAATAATTCCCGCCGACGAATATTTAGACGAAAATGACGAGTAGAAGGAGATAAAAATGAAGAAATTTACTTTTGTGTTTTTGGTTTCGGCGATGTTTTTTTGTGCATCTGCAATTACAATAAAATTGGGTTCGCTCGCCCCCCAAAATTCTCCTTGGGACGACGCTTTGCGGGATATGGCGGCGCAATGGCAAAAAGCGTCAAGCGGCGCGGTGCAAGTAAAAATGTATGCCGGGGGAATCGCCGGCGACGAAGCGGATATGATTCGTAAAGTAAAAATCAAGCAATTGGATATGGTCGCTATGACGGGTGTGGGAATGGCTGACGTATTCAAAGGAATACTTACCGTACAAATTCCAATGATGTATGATAACGAAGACGAATTTTGGTACATACTTGAAAAAATGAAGCCGTATCTTGAAAAAAAGGTTGAAGGAAACGGATTTAAGGTTTTGCTTTGGAGCAAAATCGGCTGGGTGAATTTTTTCTCAAAACAGCCGATAGTTAATCCGGCCGATTTACAAAAGCAAAAAATATTTATTTATGCCGGAGATCCGGATGCCGTAAAGGTCTGGAAAACTATGGGGTTCCAGCCGGTTCCGCTTTCCACCAACGATATTATGACTTCGCTTCAAAGCGGAATGATTGACGCGGTTACGATTTCTCCGCTTACCGCTGCGGCTTATCAATGGTTCGGAGCGGCGCCGAACATGTGCAATATGAAATGGGCGCCGCTTTTAGGCGGTGTCGTCGTTTCACTTGAATCGTGGAATAAAATTCCTGCGGATATGCGCAAAAAACTTGAAGACATAGCGATAAAAGTCGGTGAAAAAATGCAGGCGGATATTGACAAAGCCGATGACGAAGCCTTGCAAATTATGCAAACATACGGGTTAAAAGTGAGTGAGGTTCCGCAAAATGTCAGGGGGCAGTGGAAGACGATCGCCGAAAAAGGAGTAAAGGCGGTTATAGGAACGACAATCGAACCGCAAAGTTACGAGCAGGTAAAAAAATATCTTGAAGAGTATCGTGCGGGAAACAAGTAATTTTTGTGTATTGTTTTGAATAAATTTTACTCTGTTAAAATGAGAAAAATATGAGTGAATTCGATGGGAAAATGATTAGCGGAATTGAGCCGTATATTGCAGGCGAACAGCCCAAAGATATGAGTTATATAAAACTTAATACGAACGAAAATCCATATTCTCCGTCGCCGAAAGTTGAAATCGCAATTAAAAAATTTGATTATTCCGCACTTCGTCTGTACCCTGATCCCGATACAAATATTTTGAAACGGGCGATTTCCGAATTTGAGCGTGTGAACTGCGAAAACGTATTCTGCGGAAACTCTTCGGATGAAATTTTGGCTATGGCGTTTATGGCTTTTTTTAGCGGGAAAGAAATTATTTTTTCGGATATAACATACGGCTTTTATCCTGTTTGGTGCAATATTTTCAACGTTAAAGCCAAAATCGTACCGCTTAAATCCGACTGGACTATCGACATAGAAAATTATCCGGAAAATTCGGACGGAGTCGTTATATGTAACCCTAATGCGCCTACCGGAATCGCATTAAAAAAAATACAAATTGAAGAATTTGTAAAAAAGAATAAAAATTCTCTTATAATTTGCGATGAAGCGTACATAGATTTCGGCGGAGAAAGCGCGGTCGATTTATCTATGAAACATAATAATATTTTATTGATAAAAACATTATCGAAATCGTACTCTTTAGCCGGTGCGAGAGTAGGTTACGCGGTCGGTAACGCGGAACTTATAAATACTCTTAACAAAGTAAAAAATTCCTTTAATTCATATACGCTTGACCGTCTTTCAATCGAAATCGCGGTTGCTGCGATTAAAGATGCGGATTATTTTAGAAATTGCTGCCGAAAAATTATTGGAACACGGACTTGGATAAGCGAAGAACTGCGAAAAATCGGATTTGAGGTTCTTGAATCGTTATCAAATTTTATTTTTGCATCTCCTCCCAAAATATCGGCGCAAAATTTATACTTAAAATTAAAATCAAAAGGTATTTTAATCAGGTATTGGAATAAAGAGCGCATTTCCAATTGGGTTAGAATTTCCATCGGCACAGACGGTGAAATGAAAATACTGATTGACGCGATAAAGGAAATTCTCACCAACTTTTAATAGAATTTTGCAGAATTTTCTCCGTAATATCGTCAATTGCACGAGATCTGCCGTCCTCTTCGGTTTCGGTAGAGAAATCGTAATTTCCGATGGAAATAATCCGTCCCTTGTAAATTTCTTTTCCGTTTTTATTGTCAAAAAACACAATATCTGCAACTATTTCGACGGAATGCGTTTTAATCGTAAGCGAATTTCTGTCGCCTGAATAATCCTGCGCCGAATTTTTATAATAAACAACATTTCCGCCTATATAAGAATCTCCGTTTTTGGCGACAACGGTAAGTTTTTCACGTGACGCTTTTTGCGATAAAACTTCCGTGATTCTTTCGGCGACGCCTTGAACCAACGCACTGTTTTCAAACAATGGAATCTCTACGGTTTTGATATTGGAAGGAAGGGACGAACCGCTGAAAGTATAAGCGCATCCTATAAAAACTACACCGATAATTGTAAAAGTCAGTTTTTTCATTCGCCGCACTCAAAAAATTTGTCAAATTCAGGAAATATTTCACACAAGTCGTCATATTTGTTCATAGGACTTCCGACAAGATTAATGAATTGTTTACCGTAATTTTTTGTTATTATTCTACTGTCAAGAATTATCAACGCGCCTCTGTCGTCGTCTCTGCGGATAAGCCGTCCTATGCCTTGCCTGAATTTGAGCAGCGCCTCCGGTAAAGAATATGCGATAAATCCGCTTTGTCCGTCTTTCTCGGCATTTTGCATCAATTGTTTTTGAAGAGGGTGAGTCGGTATAGGAAACGGAAGTTTGGGGATGATAACAATTTCACATTCTTTTCCGGACATATCCACCCCTTCCCAAAATGTTCCGCCGCCCAACAAAACCGCTCCGCGCGTATCTTTCATTTGCCGTTGTATCCAAGCGTTGTTCCCGCTGATTCCTTGCGCAAAAATATTAAGTTGTTTTTCGTCTTTGTTCGTTTCATTAAAAACAATTTCCAAATTTTCATTGTTCGTAAAAAGAACAAGAATGTTTTTTTGACAGTGTTTGCTTATTTCAAGAATCGTTTTTGCCGTGTATATATTATGTTCTTGCGTTCCGGTTTCGGGAGATTTTGCGGAAACGGCAAAAAATATTTCATCGAACGCCTTTTTTGTTTCAAATTCTTTCAATACAGGCAGGCAATCCGAAATTCCTATCCTTTGTGCAAAATATTCTATATTTTTTTGCGGTGAAAGCGTCGCCGAAGTAAAAATTACAGGTTTTGAATATCGTTTCCAAAACGGATTTAAAAAATCACAAATTTTTGTAGTTGTTCCGGTTAGTTTTACCCATTTTTTACTTGCAGGACCTTCTATCCAAAATATATCGCCTTCGGTTTGTGCGGCGCATAAGTATTCAAGATCCGCTTTAATCTGGTTCGCCGTATTTTGCGCATAAGTAAATGCGGACGCAATATTATTTTGTTCAATTAAATCACAATATTTTTGTCCTATCAGTCTTGACAAACCGTGAAATTCTTCTATGTTCATAAGCAATCCTTTAAGTCCGTCAAAATCTGCGAACGGGGCGTTTTTATATTCGAGCGTAATTATAGAATTTTGAGAATCCTTAGAGTCTTGTCGAAAATTTTCAAACATCCAATTTGTAATTTCTTCCAAAAATGCGGCGCCGTCTTTTCTGGCGTTATAAATTACGTGTTTCAGTTTTAATGCGTCGTCTATAAAATCTCGGTTTTCCGAAAATATTTTTGTCAGATTGTATAAACTTGTATGTAAGCTCTGAAACGCTTCGACGGCGACATTTATTCTATTTGTATCAACATCGGTTTGCAGAGAATAATATCCTACTTCCTCAAGGCGGTGCGCTTCGTCAAAAATGATTCCCGCCGTATTTTCAATAATTTCGTTTCCTGCAATAATATCACTGTAAAAAAATGCGTGATTTACCACGACGATGTGCGAAGCCGAGGCATATTTTCTCGCTTTTATCAAAAAACACGTCTGCGAAAACGAACATTTTAGACAATGCTTGTTTTCCGCAGATATAACGTCCCAAATTTTCATGTTTGTTCTACGATTAAAAGCGTTCTGCTCTTCAATGTCGCCGGATTTCGTTTTATAGTACCATTTTATCAACGGCAAAAGCGAACTCCTTTCTCTATGAGAAATTTCCCGCATCTCACCGTCTATAACTTCCTCAAACGCTTTTCTGCAAATATAATTGTTCTTGCCTTTAAGAACCGCATACAAAAATTTTTTATCGAACAATTTCGTCAAAACAGGTAAATCTTTCTTTGCCAATTGATTCTGTAATTGCTTAGTATTGGTCGAAATAATAATTCTTTCATTTTTTTGCAACGCCGTAAATATCGCGGGAATTAAATATCCTAAAGTCTTTCCCGTTCCGGTCCCGGCTTCTATAACGCCGATGTTGTTTTCATTAAGCGATTTTACGACTATATTTGCAAAATCAATCTGTTCTTTGCGAACTTTATAGTTATCAATAACGGATTTCAAACTCTCGTTAAACGTTTTATCGATTGAGTCTTCTGAAATTTTAGAACCGTTTTCAAACGGAACGATAGGTTTTATATTTGGGATTATATCGTATTTAGGTTTTTGAGGAGATATATTTTCCAAAGTTTTTTCCAAAACTCTTTTTATAAGTCCATGCGTGTTGTTAGCCATTTTCGCCCTGGGAATTTCCGGAATATCTTTAATTCTGGAAATCAAATTCAGCGCAATAAAACCGGACGCCTTTGCGTCGTCTAACGCTCTGTGCGCATTTTCAAGAGAAACGCCCAAACGCCGTGCAACTTTTGCAAGCGCGTACCCTTCTTCCAGTTCCAAAATAGTTCTCGATAAAACCAAAGTATCAATATTCCAATTAGTTATTTCTTTCCCGCCGTTTCGTTTAATTTCCGCATTCAAAAACGATATGTCGAAATCAACATTATGCCCGCATATCGCAAGTCTTCCGATAAATTCAATAAATTTATCCATAATTTCACAAAACTGCGGAGAATCTTTTACCAATTCGTCGCTTATCCCTGTTAATTGCGTTATTTTTTGAGGAATATTTATTTTCGGATAAATTAAAGTAGAAAACGTTTCGGACATCTTTCCGTCGATAAATTTAACCGCTCCTATTTCAATAACTTTGTCTTTGTTTTTATTCAAACCGGTAGTTTCAATATCGACTGCGACAAAATCCGGCACCCTAACGCGAACGTTATTAAAACGCTTTTGTTTTTTCTTGTGATTAAGGATGGCTTTTAGTTTTTCTTGTGTTTTTGCATCCGCACCGTCAAAAATCGACATAACTACTCTCGTTTCTTTATAAGGTTATGAAATGTTTCATGAAGAAGCGAAAGCACCTGCAGCGAATCATTCATTGAAGCAATATCTTCATTTTCAAGTTTTACGTATAAGTAATCGTAAAGTAAAAGCAATTCATTGGCAAGTTCGTTTTCATCGCTATCCGTTTTTATTATTGAAGTTAATTGAACGAGAATATTTTGAACGGAATCCAAACGGCTTCGTATATATCTTTTTTCCCCATAAATAGCCAATCTTACGGTATTAAACATAGCCTCGTGCAAAAATGCGATTCGATTATATTGCGGCAATGTTATTATCCGCATTTTACGGTAATATGAAGAAACCGCTTTTGAGTCTATTCGCATTATATTTGTTTTCCTTAATGATAAATGATTCTCTAAAATAAATAATTTCACATTATTAAAACCCGGTTTTTCAAATACTCTCGGCATTTTGCGTTCTTAAGCGTAAAAATTTTCCTTAAATTTTCTGTAATTCTTGTGTCAATTCTTCGCAGGTTTGACAATTTTCAATAATTTCGCAACATTTCGGATTTGTAAAGAGCCCTGCGATTCTTGACAGCGTTTTTAGGTGAATTTGCGGATCTCCGTTAAGCGGATTTAAGACGACGATAAGTACTTTAGGCGACGCTTTTGACGGATAGATTTCTCGTTTCTCTTTTTGAAACCACAAAAATATCTGCGGATTTTCAATATATTCCGTGTGAGCGTGTATCAAAATAACTTCCGGAATAAGTTCGACGGGATACAATTCCAAACTTGAAAAAAGAATATTGTAAATTTCACTCTGAGACACTCCGTTTTTTTCAGATATTGACCGTGTTATACTTTCAAAATCGTTCTTTTGCGTTTCTATCGCTTCAAGTTTGGGGTATTCCGGAATTTTTTGCGGCGTGACGTTTTCTTCCAGCAACATTTCTTCGTTTTCCAAAGCGACAAGCGACAGAGACGGGTAAACGGCAAAAACGTTGTTCCGTTCAAATCTGTCGGATAATTGAACCGGATATTTATCGGTTGAAGGCGAACGGAATAATTTATGCCTCGCGCCCATTAAAACGACAAGCGCGTCGTCGTTACGAATATCGCCCGGTAAATCCCGCTTAATAATATTCCAATGTTTTTTTACACATATTTTGTATTTAACCGCGCCCTTAAAAAATTTGTTTATTTTTTCGGAAACTTCACCGCTTTGGTTCTCGGATAAGTAAAATACGGCTTCGGCGCTTACCTGTATCGACAGATGTTTGATTTGAGCTATAAACGAAACGACATCCCCGCTATTTTCGCTTGTCGGCATAAAAACCGCAATAATACGTTTTGTTATTGCAATATTTCCGACTATTTTCGCGAAAACCAAACTCGACGAACAATCGTCCAAAAGCCGTAAATAACCGCGTTCAAAAGGACAAACGACCGTTGAAGATTTTGTTTCGGCTACGGCGTGCAAAATTCCGTCTATAGTATTGTTCGCAATTCGCATTTCCGCTTGAAAATTTTCCTCAAGTTCGCTGGCATGATTCATACAAAAACCTAGAATCGTTTCAGATTCGGCGAGCGACTGTCTGCTTCCGTCCGAAATTGTAAGCGGCGAAATCATATATTTTTTCGCCTGCGTTCTAAATAAACAAGCAAAATCCAAAAGGCCGCCGCTGCTTTCCACATCTGAAACTAATACTAAAGTCCTGCTTTCAAAAAAAGCGTCTATCCGTTTTTTCGGCAGATTTTGAGCGTATTTTTCGGCAAAATAAAGCGCCGCTATCTCGCCGACGGTACATGTAAGCAAAATCAATATCATTGCGGCGTTAAAAATAGTTTCGGAGATAATTTTTATTTCAAGTCCGACCACCGCGCAGGCAATTGTCGTCGCCGCCTGCTGAAACGTCATGCCGGACATCATGAATATCGCTTCTTTTGAATATTTAAAGATTTTCCCGAAAATAAAACTTGCCGACGATTTGGAGATTATTGTCAAGACGGTTAAAGCGATTCCCAAAACTAACGCCTCATTGCTTTCCACAAAAATTTTCGGTCTTATCAACATTCCGGCAGAAATAAGAAAAAACGGAATAAAAAGCGTATTGCCTGCAAAATTTATTTTCGTCATCAAAACGCCGTTTTTTAAAATCAACTTGCCGAAAGCCAATCCGCAGAAAAAAGCTCCGATAAGCGATTCCAATCGTAAAAAATGCGCCGACCATGAGACTAAGCAAACGCTTGCAAACACAAACAAAAACTGCGAATATCCGTCTTCTGAAACCGCACGAAATATTTTTTGTGTAATCTTAGGAATAATCCAAAGAACCAAAACGATAAATAAAATCCAGCTTATAAACATTAACGCGAAATGAGTAAAGGTTGTAATTTCCTGCGAAATATCGGAAATAACCGCCAAAAGTCCCAAAACGGCGATGTCCGAAATAATCGTAGCGCCGACAGTGACAGAAACCGCTTCGGAATTCCCCAAACCGAATTTGTTGATCATTCTAAGCGATAGAAGCGTATGCGAAGCGAAAAAACTCGCCGTAAGAATTGCGGTTTTTGGAGTACAGCCAAAAAGTTTTACTATTAAAATTGTCCCTAAAAGCTGCGGAATTATAAATGTAAGCAAACCAAAAACTACGCTTTTGAACGCATTCTTTTTGAAAAGGAAGGTATCTATTTCCAAACCGGCGATAAACATTAAATACAATTTTCCTATTTCTGAGAAAATGTGGAACGATTCGCTCAACGATTCTAGTTTGAAAACAAAACTTTCTAAAATTATCCCGAAAAGAATATAAAACACGATTCCGGGAATTTTTGTTTTCTCGGAAATTATGGGAACTGAAAATATCGCAAACAGCAATATTGAAAATACAAAAAGCTGATCTGACATTAAATTCCTATTTCATTAACGGCGGCTGTCCTGTCGATTCCAAAACCGCACGCCAAGTTGTTCCGTCGGGATTTATCGTATTTCGCTGACTCACAGCCATTTTAATAGGGATATGAACGTAATAATTATGCACAAGACCGATTAAAGCGCCGGTTTTACCGCCCATTGCGGCATGAACGGCGTTTGCCGCCAATTGTGAACAATAAAGCGAATCGTTGGCGTTGGCTGGCTGACTTCTTACGATATAGGACGGATCAATATATTTCATATTGCACTCTACGTTACTTTTAGCAAAGTATTCAATTATTTTATCACGAATGAATATCCCTATATCGCCTAATTTTTTATTTCCGGAGGCATCGATTTCCAAATATTTATCGTCAAAATTTTTCAATAATTTTTGTCCGGCGCCTTCGGCGACAATAACGACGGCGTAACCGTTTTCAATAACTCTTCTGCGCAACGTTTCTAAAAAACCGTTTTCACCTTCAAGCGCAAAAGGAACTTCCGGAACAAGCACAAAATCGACGTTATTCGCCGCCACCGCCGTGTGAGCGGCGATAAATCCCGATTCTCTCCCCATAAGTTTTACAAGCCCTATGCCGTTTGTGGCGCCTCTCGCTTCAATCGTCGCCGATTCGACCGCTTCGGTAGATTTTTCTACCGCGGTTTCAAAACCGAAAGATTTGCGAACAAAACTCAAATCGTTGTCGATTGTTTTTGGAATACCTATGACGGACAATTTCATTCCTCGATTTTTTGTCTCTTCATAAATTCGTAGCGCTCCCTTTTGAGTGCCGTCGCCGCCTATTGTAAAAAGCATGTTTATATTCATACGCTCTAAACAATCCGCAATATCGTTCGTTCTGTCTCCGTATCCGCGGGAAGAGCCCAGAATAGTTCCGCCTTCACGGTGAATATCACGAACTTTATCTATTGTCAAATCAATGATCGGGAGTTTGAATTCCGGCAGAAATCCTTTGTATCCGTTACAAATACCCACAACGTTATTTACGCCGTACTGTACACGAAGCGTATAAGTAATGTCGCGAATAACGTTGTTTAATCCGGGACACAAGCCGCCGCATGTAATTATCGCCGCTTTTACTTTTCCGGCGTCAAAATAAATGTCTTTACGAGGACCCGCCGCTTCGACAAAAATCGGCTTAAAACTTTTTGCCATATTCCAATCGGTATGACTGTTTAGAACTATGATTTCGGTATCTTCCACAAAATTTGCTATGAAATCTCCGTCTTTCGTCGATAAATTAAGCGGGGATTTGATATTGGTGTGCCCAAGAGTTTCGATAACGAAATCTTCACTGCGGACATTGCTAAAATCTTCTGACATAATAACTCCTTTGCCTCTGGTTAAGAAAAATAATTTATTTCTAAGCGGAATTGAGAAAAATACTTATTAATGGAAACAAAGGAATAATATTGTCACGAAAAGATATTTTCTTTTTGGCAAATATTTCTGCTTCCTCCTCATATTTATTAAAACAATAAATTATTTTAGTAATGCAGTAAACAATGGATTGTTGGGATAATACCGGACTTTTCATTCGTGTTCTTTATCTTTTTATTAACTAAATAAGCGTGAACTTTCTTCACAGGTTGTTCTGCCTATTAACGCCTATTTAGTTAAACACGGGTGAATTCATTGTTTACTGCAAATAATTATGAATTATTGGCGGGACAGCCTTTTCTGATTTTACCGCGCTTCTTTCCTTTAATTCATAAGAGTTATTAAATTCGGCTAATGACGATACAAGCGCCGTCTGTCATTGCGAACGAAGTGAAGCAATCTATACTGGAAATGTGGAACAGAACAGACAATATGGGAAAAATTAAACAAGGAGTTTTTTATGCAAAACAAAAACAGATTTCTGAAAATGATGGCGGTATTGATGATTGCCGCACAAATGGTATCGGCTGAAGACATCACGAATAAGTTTACCGACCTGAACTTTAGGGCGGAGGTGTATAAGGCGATTGGGAAAACGTCTCCCGCTCCGATACTTGACAGTGATGTGAGTGGGATTAAAAACCTTAATGTGAATAGAAAAGGTATAAAATCCCTTGCGGGCATAGAATATTTTACTGAATTGAAGACGTTGTATTGCAATTACAACGAACTGACAACGCTGGACATATCAAATTGTACTGCATTAAACTACTTGAATTTTTCCGGTAATAAATTAAAATCACTTGATGTATCAAACAATCTTGAATTGACACGTCTGGAGTGCTCCGATCACGGTAACGAATTAACGTCAATTGATTTGTCGAAGAACACCGAACTTGTTTTCTTGAATCTTGCCTATAACAAATTTACGTCACTTGATGTATCAAAAAACACTAAATTAACATTTTTAGGGGTTTGTGGGAACCAATTGACAACAATTGATGTGTCAAACAATCTCGCATTAGAAAATTGCAGTTTTCACTACAACCAATTGACTGAACTTGATGTGTCCAAGAATACAAATTTGCGAAAAATTGCTTGTGAATACAATCAATTAATCTCGCTTGACTTATCTAAAAATATCAAACTGGATTCTTTGGATTGTAGTAACAATCAACTAACTGAATTGAATGTCTCTGGGTGTACTGCGCTGACATTATTGGATTGCTGGGACAACCAATTAACTGAACTTGATTTATCTAACAACTCTAAATTGCAAGTAATTAGTTGTCCTCGCAATCAATTAAAAACACTTGACATGTCGAATAATCCGGAACTAACATGGTTAGCATGCGACATGAATCAATTAACAACATTGAATGTATCTAAGAATAGCAAATTGACGAAATTGTTTTGTGATAGAAATCAATTGACCAAACTTAATGTTTCAAATAATATTGCACTGAAAGCATTAAGGTGTTACGAAAATCAATTAACATCACTTGATTTATCTAATAACACTAAACTGGATTCGTTGTTGGATTGTTCCTACAACCAATTAACTACACTTTCCTTACCTAATAGCACTGCGCTACCGAAGTTGAGTTGCCAAGGCAATCAACTGACCGAACTTAACTTACTCAATAATAAAGCACTGACAAAAGTGTATGTCGATAGAAATTTATTCAATAGTAAAAGCGACATTGTTGGTTGGGATGAGTCAAAATACAGCGACCATTCATATTCACCCCAGCGTCGAAAGAACAAAGTAACGTTCAACACCAACGCCGATTCGGAAGTAGCCCCACTCATAGACGTATTGAGTTTTGAGAAGATTACCGAACCTGCCGCTCCGGAAAAAGCAG
>JAIRUI010000006.1 GCA_031254455.1 Chitinispirillales bacterium
TATGGTGAAAAAAAAAAGTATGATAAATAAACATAAAAGAAGGGAGACGGAGGGAGGGGGGGGGCGGGGGGGGGGGTGGGAGGGGGGCATACAACAGCTGACTTGTTTCGACGCTTCATGTGGAAACGGGTTTTTACTAAAAAACATTGCCGCAAAACATCCAAATATTAAATGTATCGGCGGCGATATTGTGCCGAGAAAAATCAATGATAAAATTCAAGTTTTGCATGCAGATATAACAAATTTGCAATTTCCCGACAAATATTTTGACGTTGTTATTTGTACACACACATTAGAACACATTCGTAAGCCGGAAAAAGCGCTCTCGGAATTGATTAGAGTATCGAAAAAGCGTTTAATAATAGTCGTTCCGCAACAAAGGGAATACAAATATACGGTTGACTTACATATAAATTTTTTTCCGTATATTCACGATTTTAAGAGATTTATCGGAATAGAAAACGCAAAATATCTAAGTTTAGGCGGCGATTTACTATGTTGTATTGATTTTTGATTTTCGGAAAAATATAAATAAAATACATAATTTTACAAAAAAATTATGTATTTTATGAAAAAATTAAAAGAAAGTATAAAATGCCCAAATTCCATTATCAATGAGGGAAAACAATGGATTTATTAGAAAAAACACAAAACCAAAATCGTCACCCTTGGGAAATTTCACGCGCTAACCGCATTTTTAATTTAATATCCGGTAAAAAAATTATAAACTATAACAATATTGTCGATATTGGCGCAGGCGATTGTTATTTTACCGAGAAATTTAAAGAAATCTCCCTCCCCCCCCCCCAGATATTTGCAATAGATATCGGATATACGCAAGACGACAAATTAAAGTCAGAAAGCATAAAACTACTTTCTTTTGTCGATGATCTTCCCAAGGAATTTCACAAAAACGGCGAAAATTTATTTGTTATGATGGATGTTTTGGAACACATAGAAAACGACGATGAATTTCTGGGGAAAATATATAATTTCCTTTCCGAAAATGGAATTTTGTTGATAACCGTACCCGCTTGGCAATTTTTATTCTCTTCACACGATAAATTTCTTAAACATTATCGCCGATACAAAAGAAAACAATTAAAAAAATTATTGATTTCAAATAATTTCAATGTACAAGAATGTCGTTATTTTTATTTCAGTTTGTTTTTCCTGCGTCTTATTTCAGGCTTTATCGCCAAAATTAATAGGAGCGGCAGTAGTAGAAAGATAAATACAGGTATAGGAAATTGGCGTTTTTCACAAAACCACCCTATAACAAAATTTATTACTATAATTTTGGACATAGATTTCTGTATTTGCAGAATTTTTGCAAAGTTTAATATTTTTATACCGGGGCTCTCTCTTTTAGCGATTTGCACAAAAAGAAGCGACAAGAATATTTAGTGCAATAGGAAAAAACAAATAAATTGCATAATTTACGAAAAATTATGTATTTTCCCATAGAAATTATTATAAGGGATTAAAATGTTTGAAGATTTAAGCGGCAAATTAGAAGAAATAGTAAAAAATATGCGAGGAACTTCCCGCATTACAGGAGAAAACGTATCGACGGCTATGCACGACGTAAAAAGAGCGTTGCTTGAAGCCGACGTAAATTTCAAGGTCGTCAAAGACTTCATTGCCAAAGTAAAAGAAAAATCGCTCGGAGAAGAGGTCGTAGCAGGCGTAAACGCCGGGCAAATGTTTGTAAAAATAGTTTATGACGAACTTGCAATTCTTTTGGGTGGAGCCGCACGAAAGATTGTCTTGCAGCAGAACAAAACCAATGTGATTTTGATGACAGGACTTCAAGGTTCCGGAAAAACTACGCACTGCGCAAAACTCGCCTTACATTTTCGCAAAACCGGACACACGCCGCTTTTAGCCGCTTGCGATGTTCATCGTCCGGCTGCGATAGATCAATTGGAAACACTTGGAAAATCACTCAATATTCCCGTTTATTCCGAAAGAGGACAATCCGCCGAAATAATCGCAAAAAACTCTCTGAAATTCGCCGAGAAAAACGGAAATTCCATCGTAATCGCGGACACTGCCGGACGCTTACATATCGACAACGAAATGATGAACGAACTACGGCAAATTAAGGAAGTTTTTAATCCGATAGAAGTATTTTTTGTCGCCGACGCGATGACGGGACAGGAAGCGGTAAACGTAGCGAGCGAATTTCACAGTCAAATAAATTGCACGGGAATAATTTTAGCGAAAATGGACGGCGACGCGCGCGGCGGAGCGGCTTTGTCGGTTTTCAGCGTTACCGGCGTTCCGATTTGTTATATAGGAACAGGCGAAAAACCGGACGCGTTGGAAATGTTTTATCCCGACCGCCTCGCATCACGGATTTTGGGAATGGGCGATATCGTTTCGCTCGTGGAAAAAGCGCAGGAAGTCGTAGATTTTGAAAACAGCAAAGAACTTGAAAAGAAAATTCTGAAAAACCGATTTACATTTCAGGATTTTTTGGAACAACTGCGCCAAATTCAAAAAATGGGTTCTATTAAAGATATTTTGGGAATGATTCCTGGAATTGGAAAACAAATTTCGCAAATAGACATCGACCCGAAACAATTTAAGCATATTGAAGCGATTATACTTTCAATGACCGTAAAAGAGCGGTTAAACCCAAGCATTATCAACGGAAGTCGGCGAATGAGAATCGCCAAGGGAAGCGGACGCAGCGTTCAGGAAATAAACAGGCTGCTCAAACAATTCGACGATATGAGGGTAATGATGAAACAGATGGGCAAATTCGGAAAAAACGGTAAACTTTCGGCAATGCAAAGCCGTATGAAAAATATGGGAATATAATTTTGAAACCGTGAGGATTTATGGAAAATTGTTTGTTTTGTAAAATTATTTCGGGTGAAATTCCAAGCGGCAAGATTTATGAAGACGAAAATTGTTTCGCTTTCGAGGACATTTCGCCTAAAGCGCCTGTCCATATTTTACTTGTGCCGAAAATTCACGTCGCAGGCGTTCATTTTATTTCCGACGAAAACTGCGGCATTGCAAAAAATTTGTTTTTTGCGGTTTCAAATATCGTAAAAGAACAAAATTTAATACAAAGCGGCTACCGATTAGTAATAAACAGCGGAGAAGACGGCGGACAAACGGTATTCCATTTGCATATTCACATTTTGGGCGGCATAAAAATGGGTTGGAATCCCGTGTAACCGTAATTTTGAAAAGAGGACAAAATGTTTTTTGAATATTCACTAAACACTTCTAAAGAAAATTTTTACGACATAACCGAGCAAGTTCGCAAGGCGATCGCCGAAAGCGGCGTAAAAGACGGGACGGGTATCGTTTATTGTCCGCACACTACCGCGGGAATAACCATAAACGAAAACGCAGATCCGGACGTAATTCACGATATTTTGTTCGGACTTGACAAGACGTTTCCAGACCGCTTAGAATTTCGCCACACCGAAGGTAACAGCGCCGCTCATTTGAAAGCGTCGGCTATAGGTACAAGCGCGGCAATTATTGTAAAAGACAAAAAATTGCTTATGGGCGCATGGCAGGGAATTTACTTTTGCGAATTTGACCCGCCCAGAAACAGAAAATTTTTTGTTAAAATTATAAATGATTAAAATTTTTTATTCATAACACACACTATAAAAACAAGAACTTTCTTGTTATTCGTCATTTTTAACAAGAAAAATTATTATTTTCTTCTAAACGGGTGTTTGTTACGAAAGAAAAAATGGATGACAAAAAACATATTTATCGCGTAATCGACGCAAATCTTAACCGTCTTCGTGAAGGACTTAGGGTTTGTGAAGAATATTTTAGGTTTATCAAAAATGAAAAAGAACCGTCGCAAAAACTAAAAAAATTACGCCATTGTTGCAGATTTTTGGAGGAGAATTTTGAAAAAGAAAAATTATTTTTCTATAGAGACAGCGTTAACGATCCGTTTGCAGCCGATTTTGAAGCGCAGGAAACAGAGCGGAAGAATGTCGCAGAATTACTTACGGCAAATATAAAACGATGCCAGGAAGCGGCAAGAGTAATTGAAGAATTTGCAAAATTGTGCGAAAAAGATTCTGTTTCGAAAATCTCCAAAAATATCCGCTTTGAATTGTATGCGTTTGAAAAAGATTGCTGCGAAAATTACAATAATATTTAATTTACATAAAAGGAATAATATTTTGGAAGAAGAAAAAATTGATAATAAAAAAGAACCGTTTAAAGATACTCATCCTCATATATATCATCAAATTTGGGGAATAATTTATTTAGCGGGCGCGGTATATTTTTTGATTGTTCTACTAAACAATTTGTTTGTTCCTAAAAATCCGCTATTCGGCATATATTTAGGAACCTATTTTGCAGTAGGGATGAAGGGACTTTTCGGAACGTACACGCAGTATCTGTTTCTCCTCTTTTTGTTATATATAGGAATTACATGGTTTAAAAGCAAAGAATTGGACGTGCGAAAAGTTATTTCTTTCTTTTTGTTTTTAGTGTTTATTTGTACCGCTTTTGCAATTCCGCTTCTTCCGATAATCAAACTTTCACCGTCAATATCCGGCGGAAATCTTTTAGGTTGCGCAATAGCAAAATACATAATTTATCCTATTTTTGAAAAGGCGGTTTTCGGAGCGTATTTCATGCTTTTTCTGGCGGCGACTATCACGGCAATGTATATGTTCAAAATAAATATTGCACAATTTCTAATATCAACATTGGAATGGTTAAAAATAAAAATAAAACACGTCAAGCCGCAAAATGAAATCTCGCAAGAGACGGATTTATCAGATTCTCAAAAAGCCGTTAAAAACTATGAAAATTCTTATTCCCAAATACCCGATAGTATTGAAAAAACATCGAAACCCTATAATAATTATAATTTAGAACTTACAAAAGACAATGAAAGTCTGCAAGAAAATTCCAATAATTATAATCTGTCGGAAGAAAACACCGAGAGTCCCGGTTTCGCGGCGGCATACATTCGTCCTACGCCGTCAATTTTGCCGAATTTTACGATTGCGGGACAAAACGACAATAAGCGCCGAAACGATGAAATAAGCAGGCAGTTAATAGGAATCCTTGAAGAGTTTGGCATACGCGATTGCAAAATCGTCGAAGTTAATCCGGGACCTATCGTAACGCTTTTTGAAATTGAACCCGGAAAAGGTGTGAAAATAGCCGCGTTTGAAGGGCTTGAAAAAGACATAGGAATAAAAATAGGCGGAAAATCCGTGCGAATCGATACGATCCCGAACAAAACCACTATCGGCATAGAAGTTCCCAACGAAAAACGTGAAACCGTGTTTTTCAAGGAAATACTGCTGTCAGAAACGTTCCAAAACTCCAAGATGAAACTCCCCGTTATAATCGGGAAAGGAACAACCGGCGAACCACTTGTGGAAGATATTGCAAAAATGCCGCACATTTTGATTGCCGGACAGACGGGATCGGGAAAATCTGTCGGAATAAATTCGTTTATCGCATCGCTTTTGTTCAGTAAAACGCCGGAAGAATTACGGCTGATTATGGTTGACCCTAAAAAAGTCGAGATGGCGGGATACGAAGGTATTCCCCACTTGGCTATTCCTGTGGTTACGGAAGTCGAAAAGGCGGTAAAAGCGCTTGAAGCGGCTACAAAAGAAATGGATTCGCGATACGATTTGCTCAAAAAAGTCGGTTCAAAAAACATTGATTCTTTTAACGAAAAATACGACAACGGCGAACTCAAGCAATTATTAAAAAATGATGTTCTTACAGATGCTGAAAACAAACGGATGTGCTACATTGTAGTAATAATCGACGAATTGGCGGATTTGATGATGACGGCGGGAAAAGACGTAGAAAAATACATTCAGCGAATCGCGCAACTCGCGCGGGCGGTCGGAATTCATTTGATTGTGGCGACGCAGCGCCCCGACGTTAAAGTGGTTACGGGAAATATCAAGGCGAATCTTCCGTCGCGAATCGCTTTCAGGGTGATGAGTTACACCGATTCTCGTACGATTTTAGACCACAAGGGCGCAGAACAACTTTTGGGAAACGGCGATATGCTTTATCTAAAAAACGGTGCGCCGAAAATCGTTCGCTATCACGGGGCGTTCATAAGCGAGAAAGACGTTGAAAATTTGGTCGAAGATATAAAAAAGCAAGGATATGTTTGCGAAAATATGGCTTCTTTTGAAATAAGCGACGAAGAAGACGACGAAAATGACGCAGTTTACAAAGACGACGGGTATTACAAAAGCGATTTTCCGGAAGAAGCGGCTGCCGCATATAAAAAATCGTCCGGTAGAAAATACGGCGAGCGCGATTCGATGTTTGAGGAAGCGGCTCGTTTGATCGTAATCAGCAAATTAGGATCTACTTCCAGCATTCAACGGCATTTGAATTTGGGATACGCCCGCGCCGGAAGAGTTATGGACGAACTGCAAAAGGCGGGAATCGTCGGACCGCAGGAGGTCATCGGAAAACCGCGAAAAGTACTTGTAAACGAAGAAGAACTTGAAAATATTTTGGAAAGATTAACGCAAGGAGAGTAAATGGATAATTTTTCTGCGCTTTTGAAAGCGGGAATTCTGGGAATTATCGAAGGAATTACGGAATTTTTACCGATAAGCAGTACCGGGCATCTGATTATTGCCGAGAAATTCATACAATTGTCACAAAACTCGTCATTTGTCGCTTCCTTCGAGGTAATAATTCAGTTGGGAGCGGTATTGTCTATCGTCGTTTTGTTTTGGAATAAATTATTTCCTTTTAAGCAGGGCGCGCAACATTACGAAAAAACGTTGAACTTATGGTTTTTGGTAATAATCGGCGTAATACCTGCGGCGGTTATCGGCTTTCTTCTTGACGATTTTATAGAAGAAAAACTGTTTACTCCTCTTGTCGTGGCTGGAGCGCTTGTTTTTTACGGCATAATTTTAATTTTTATAGAAAAAACAAATAAAATGCAGATAAAAATTACCGACGTAAGTGAAATCCCTGTAATATTTGCGGTAGCGATAGGATTTTTTCAGTGTTTGGCGATGGTTCCCGGCACTTCAAGAAGCGCGGCTACGATAATAGGCGGATTACTTTTAGGACTTTCACGGGTTGCGGCGGCGCAATTTTCGTTTTTTTTGGCGATTCCGACAATGTGCGGCGCGTCACTTTTGAAAATCTTAAAAAACGGGCTGTCGTTTTCTTCGTTTGAGATAACTTTGATCGCTGTCGGCTTTGTCGTTTCGTTTATTTCAGCGTTTGCTGTGGTTAAATTTTTAATGAACTATATATCCAAAAATAACTTTGTGATTTTCGGATATTATCGAATATTTTTGGGGGTAATTATCGGAATTTTATCTTTGTTTTTCTCTTTTTAACTCAATAGCAAAAATAAATTAGGTGTAAAAAATGGAACAAAAAACACAAAACTTTTTAACTTGTAACAAATCCGAAATCAACAACATTATTGATTGTGGGCTTGACATAGGTTCGACTACTATGAAATGCGTCTTGTTAGACGAAAACAACCGTGTCTTGTGGAAAGAATATCGCAGACACAACGCACACCAGAAAGATTGTGCACGGGATTTTATGTCTCATATCAATAAAGATTATCCAAACGCAAAACTGAGAATCGCGATAACCGGAAGCGGTTCGCGGGCGCTGAAAGACGCTTTGGACGCACAGTTTATTCAGGAAGTAAACGCCGTATCGCTTGCGGTAGAAACGCTTATTCCCGAAGCGAATTCCGTGGTGGAATTAGGCGGACAGGACGCAAAAGTCATTTTATGGAAAGGCGACAAAAACAACCGCCATGTATTGACTTATATGAACGATAAATGCGCGGGCGGAACCGGTTCTACGATAGACAAAATTATGAGCAAAATCGGAATTTCGCAGGACGACGCCGCAAAAATCACTTTAGGAAACAAACAAATTCATCATATCGCCGCAAAATGCGGAGTATTTGCCGAAACCGACGTCGTCGGACTTCTAAAAGCGGGAATTTCAAAGGAAGAAATTTTTATTTCGCTGTGTTTTGCGATTGTAAAGCAAAATCTTGAAGTGCTTGTTCACGGAAACGTTTTAGCCGACAAAGTTATTTTACTCGGAGGACCGAATACTTACATTCCCGTTTTGCGTGAATTGTGGCGGCAACAGATTGCACAAACGTGGGAAATTCACGGATTTTCGCCATCCGAGAACGATTTGCAAAAAGCGATTGTTCTTCCCGACGATTCCCAATATTTTGCGGCGATCGGCGCTATTTTATTCGCCCGCGAAAATCATAAACTGCATATCTCAAACGTTGAAAAAGACTGGTATGAAAAAATTTACGACGGACGCGACAGTCGTGACGGCGAAGCGAATAAGGGGCTTGTCGAAAATAAAGAAGAATTGGAAGATTTCAAGAAGCGGTATTCTGTGCCGAAATTGGAAAATTGCGATATAAAAAATGCGGAAATTGAGGTTTTTATAGGAATCGACGGCGGTTCGACAAGCACAAAGACGGCGATTATCGACAAAAGCGGCGATTTAATTTATTCCGATTATGTGCTGTCAAACGGCAATCCGCTTGAAGACGTAAAACTACTGTTTCAAAAAATCAAAAGATGGCAAGACGAAAATAACGCACAAATAAAAATTCTCAACACGGCAACGACCGGATACGCTTCACAAATTTTGAAAACCGCTTTGAACTTAGATATTTCATTGGTGGAAACCATCGCACATTTTCGCGGAGCGGTGGAATTATACGGCGATGTAGATGTTATTTGCGATGTAGGCGGGCAGGATATAAAAGTGCTGTTTATCAAAAATAAACGTGTCGCGGATTTTCGACTGAATACGCAATGTTCTGCGGGAAACGGATACTTTTTTCAGGCGATGGCGAATCAATTTAACGTCCCGCTTGAAAAATACGCGGAATATGTGTTTAAGGCGAAAGCAGCCCCGAAATTCAATTACGGCTGTGCGGTTTTTATGGAACAGGACAGAGTAAATTTTCAGCAGGCGGGATGGAAAAAGGAAGAAATGATGTGCGGACTTGCGCAGGTGCTTCCATTGAATATTTGGAATTATGTCGTGCAGGAAAGCAATTTGGCGAAATTCGGCAAAAAGTTTGTGCTTCAAGGCGGAACACAGAAGAATTTGGCGGCGGTAAAAGCGCAGGTTGATTTTATTAAGCGAAAAGTTGAAAACGCCGAAATTTTTGTTCACAAATACGCGGGAATAGCCGGAGCGGTCGGCGCGGCGCTTGAAGCAAGAAAAAACACGACAGACGGCGAAAGTTCTTTTATCGGAATAAACCGAGCGGCAAATATTGAATTCACTACTAAAAACGACGAATCCACAATTTGCAAAAAATGTAACAATCATTGTAAACGCACCTTTATAGAAATAGAAAACGGCAAGCAAAAAACTCTGTTTATTTCCGGCTACGGATGCGAAAACGGCTCTTCTCAAGACGATGAAATCGTGAAAGAAAAACAGCAAAGGCTGAAAGAAATTTATGCGAAAAATCCCGATGTTTCGGAAATTGCGGCGATAGACGCTTTCTCGCGTTTTCAATTTGAAAAACTGCCCGAACACGGCGCAATAATCGACAGAAATAAATTTTATCCACAACATTCGGAAAGAATTGTGCCGAAAGACGAATGGGAAACGCCGTTTCAAAGAAGTAATAAAAACCGCAAAAACTACACGATCGCTATCCCGAAACTGCTTAATATGTTTTATTTCTCGCCGCTTTTCACGACATATTTTGAAACGCTTGAAACAAACGTCGTTTTTTCGGATTTCACAAATCAAAAGTTGTGGCAAAACGGCAACAAATGGGGAGCGATTGACCCGTGTTTTCCCGCAAAAGTCGCTCCCGCTCATATTTGGCAATTGTTAAATATGCCGAACGTAAACGCGATATTTTTTCCGATAATCACAAACCTGATTTCGGAAGTACAGAGCACGCTCGGAAACACCGCCTGTGCAATCCAAATGGGAACGCCGGAAGTCGTCGAGGCGGTTTTTACAAAAGATAAAAATATTTTTCAAGACAAAAACGTCGAATATTTCGACCCTTCGCTTAACATGGACAGATATGTTGAAGCGTGCGATAAAATGTATGAATATTTTGCCGAGAAACTGCAAATTACCCGCGATGAAAACGCTTGGGCGTTTAACAACGGAGTTATTGCGCTACAAAAATATTTGGCAAAACAGCGGGAAATATTTGGCGATACAATGAACGATTTGATTCAAGAAAACCGTGTCGGAATTTTGTTAATCGGGCATCCGTACCATCACGATTTCGGACTTAACCACAAGATTTGCGAAGAGTTTCGTAAATGCGGCTATCCGATTTTCACAATCGAATCAATTCCAACGGACAATGAATTTTTATCGCAATTATTTGAAACCGGCGATAAAAGTAAAAATATTACCGATATTTGGATGCGCAATTTTAATCGAAATACAAATCATAAAATTTGGGCGGCGAAAATCGCGGCCCGCCACCCGAATTTGGCGGTGGTAGATTTATCGTCTTTTAAATGCGGACATGACGCACCGACTTATAATTATATCGACCAGATTCTTGACGTTTCGCAAACCCCGCATTTTATTTTTCACGATATCGACCAAAACAAGCCAAGTTTAACGTTCAAAATTCGCATTGAAACGGCGGATTATTTTCTAAAAGAGTACGAGCGGGAAATTTTGGGTAGAAACGCTAAAATTATTTGAAATGTTTTAAGCGATTTTGCAAAATTTCTTCGACAAACGGATTGCCGTGTACATTCACGTATTTCGTATTATTCTGCACAGATGTTGGTTGAGCAAATAGGTAACGGTGATAAATATTTGAACATAAAACCGGTAATATCTATAATTATAGTTGAACGTCCCCTTATAATAGAATCGAAAAAGCGCCACAACGTATTTTCAATGTTAGAGAAAGAAGAGTCGTTTCCGTTGGGACATATATACAAGTTTCAACAACGGCATATATTATTTTCTGAAAGAAATTATAGAAAAATATAAAAAAATTTCATACTTGCGGCTATATTAAAAACAAGTGTATTGTGCGGGAGGAAAAATATGCCGCTTTCTTATAATTGGAAAAATGTGCCTATGAGAAAACTAAAAAACAAACTAATCGCTCCTGTTTTAAAATGGGTTGGCGGCAAACGTCAACTGCTAAACACGCTAAATCCTTTGCTTCCTCAAAGAATTTCTACTTATTGTGAACCTTTTGTTGGCGGTGGCGCATTGCTTTTTTCTTTGCAACCGAATACCGCCTATATTAATGATATAAATTATGAGTTAATCAATGTTTACAATGTTATAAAAAGCGATGTCGAAACTCTCATTGAGACTTTACATGACTTTAGAAATGAAGTCGATTATTTTTATGCCGTCAGAGACTGGGATAGGGATAAATATAATTATTCTACAATGTCCGAAGTGAAGAAAGCCGCTCGCATATTATATTTAAACAAAACTTGTTATAACGGGCTGTTTAGGGTAAATAGCGCAGGAGAATTCAACTCGCCTTTTGGGAATTATCAAAACCCGAATATTGTAAATGCGCCGACGCTTAGGGCGGTTAGCTCTTATTTAAATAAGGCAACGATTCGTTTAACATCTCTTGACTACTCGGAAGCGTTAGAGAATTTGCCTAAAGAGGCATTTGTATATCTTGATCCTCCGTACGATCCTATTTCAGACACGTCAAGTTTTACAGGTTATTCAAAAGGCGGATTTACTCGTTGCGACCAAATAAAACTGCGAAAATGTTGTGATGAATTGAATGCAAGAGGTATAAAATTTATGCTCTCGAATTCTGCGACGGATTTTATAAAGGAACAATACGCAACCTATAATATTACCATTGTACGCGCTAAAAGAGCGATTAATTCAGATGCCGCTAAACGAGGCGAAATTGACGAAATTGTGGTAAGGAATTATGAGTAACTTACCTGAAAGCCTTAATGACAACGCTTGGGAAAAATTGTTCTCTAAGTATAATATTCTCAATAATATTAACTCTAACGGTCGATTTGAGATTTCGGCAAAACAAATTAAGGAATTCAGAGAACCGCGCCTTATGGCAAAATTTGACCATATTATCAATTTACCGAAAATCTTTGCAAACAATCAATTAACTATTCTGCCAATTACAAGGGGAGATTACGTTATCTCCCATTTTGAAGCGTATCATAAATTTGAAAATAATAACGCTCCTGTAACAAAAGCATCTCTGCCGACGTACATTCAGAGTTTGGATTTTAGTAATGTTCCCAGCGAAACCATTGCCTTGAATTGCGCCGTAGTATCTGGTATCATTGCAGAATTTTTGCAGGATGAAGATTTGGTTCCTACTGTTTCTGGACGTATGGGTTCTGGCTCGTTTATCTTTGATATTATTAATTCAAAAATAAACGCTCCTTGCCGTGTCCAAGTAAACAATTCACAAATAGAAATCGATGCAGCGTACGAAGGGGTTAAAGGATTATCTCTTTTTGAAGCAAAACGCGATTTATCAGAAGATTTTTTAATAAGACAAATTTACTATCCGTTCAGAGTTTGGCAAAATCGTGTTACAAAACCAGTCAGACCAATATTTTTTATTTATTCAAACGGAATTTATCGACTATATGAATATACATTTCAAGACGTGAATAACTATAATTCATTGGTTTTAGTAGATCAAAAAAACTACTCAATAGAAGATACATCAATTGAAATTACTGATATTCAAGCTGTTTTGCAAAACGTCCGAATCGCCATTGAACCACAAATTCCTTTTCCGCAAGCGGATAGTTTTGAACGAGTTATCAACATTTGTGAATTGTTAAATGAACAAGAATTGAGCCGAAACGACGTTACAGAACAATATGCTTTTGACGCACGGCAAACAAATTATTATACAGATGCGGCGCGATACCTTAATTTGCTTGAAAAGCGTAAGGATGGGACAATGCCTGTTTACGGGTTGAGTGAAACCGGCAAACGTATTTTGCGCCTAAGTTACAAACAAAGACAGCTGACTTTCTGCGATTTAATATTATCGCATAAGGTTTTTCGTGACACTTTCCAAAAGCATCTTGAAAGCGGTAATACGCCCACAACTAGCGAAATAGTTAATATAATGAAATCGTCTAATCTTTACAACGTTGAAAGCGATAGCACATTTGAACGCCGTTCTTCCACGATCAAGGGTTGGTTAAATTGGATTCTCGAATTAGTAAACGTTGAATAAAAAAACATTTGACATGTTTTAGACTGTAGTAGCAATTTAATTTTTTGTCGTCTGTGTTTATAGCGCTTAAATTGTCTTTGTTACAAGGCATCAAGCAAGACAAATATGGACTACGAAAAACTTAACAGTTATAATAAATACCGAAATTATCATTTATAACGTTTTTGTTTGTTGAAACTTGTATATATGTCCCGAACAAATACACTTTATCAATCGGCATTTCTTTTTTTACGTCGGCGACATACGAAGCCAAAATATTATTTAAGGTTTCAATGTCAGTAACCATTCGTATGCCTCTTTTGTCTTTTTAAGTATATCGGCGGTATATTCTTTTGTAAGTCCTAATGCGAGTTTTATTTTGTAATCCGGGTATCCGCCGTCGTTCTTTCTATATTGTCTTTAAAAAATATACGATTTGCAATTTATCAAACGCAATATATTTCCACAAAGATTTTAGAAATTTACAACATTTCCGCTTTTTTCCATATTTATCATAACAATAAATTATTTTATAAATGCCAAAAACTATGAATCGTGGGGATTTATCCCCGCTTTTCATCCACATCTCTACTAAAAAAGTAGAAGCTGAACAACCTCTATGGGCTGTTTTGCCTTCTGCTTCTACTGTCTTTTGATGTGGGAACGATTCGTAGTTTTTGGCGAAATGTATGAATTTCGGCAGAACAGCCCTTTCTGTTTTTTTTGCAGACAAGTCCTATTCTTTCCCGTAATCCATAAGTTATTAACTTCTGCAATTAGCGGTGCGCTCTTTGTAAAATTTTTAATTCAGGAGGTTTTGTATGCAAAACAAAAGCAGATTCTTAAAAGTGGCGGCAATGATTGCCGCATTGTGTGTAGCGGGGAATGCGGCGGATTATGAGCCGAATGAAACATGGTCCAGTGGCGCTATTAATGTATGCGCACATCCGGCAATAGTAGAGGCTTACGTTCTTGGTGCCGGAGGGGGCGGTGAAGGCGGATATAAATACGATGGAATATCATCAAAACATACTGGAAGCGGCTGTGGAGGCGGCGGCGGAGCGGCAACTTATGCGAAACTCCGAGTGATACAAGGCGCCGAAATTAAATTTTTAAAGATAGGTGGCGGCGGAGGCGGCGGCAGCTCACATAAAAAATCTACAGGAGGATGGGTCAGCGGATATGATGGAGGTGATGGCGGTAATTCAGAAGTTATGATTTATGGTATAACTATTAACGCAAACGGCGGTAAAGGCGGCGGCACAACCACCTGGGACTGTAGATATATGGATAGTGGAACAGATAGGGACGCAGGAGGATGCGGTGGAGAAGCAAGTGGAAGACCTAATTCGTCGCTGATTCTGGATTTTGTTTCCAAAACAGGGGACCGTGGTGGAAATGGTTGTATGGATTGTGGTGTAAATACCTTTGGTGCAGGCGGTAGAGCCGGATCTTTAACAGGAATACCAGGTTATTCTACTTCCTTTGGTGGAGGATACAGTGGCGGTAGCGGTGTGCATTGGAGTACGAATGATGGAACAGGTTATCCTGGCGCCGCTGGTTCAGCAACGGTTTATGTTACCTACTTATGGAATGTAACATTTAACAGTAACGGCGGCTCACCGACTCCAAGTTCAATATCGGAAATTTACAACGGCGGGAAAATCAGCGCACCAAGCGATAATCCTAAAAAAGAATACTATTCGTTTCGCGGTTGGTTTACGGATGCAGCCTGTACAGATGGAAAACAGTGGGATTTTGAAAATAGTAAGGTAAAAGACAATATTACACTCTACGCTAAATGGGTTGACTTGCGTCTTGGTGATATAGCCGCGATTACTAAAGACAAGTTTTATACCTATGACGGTACAGAGAAATATCTTGAAACGATAGATTTTTATAATTCCGAAACAGAAGAATGGATAACATTGGAAGAAGGCGAAGACAACGATTTTACCGCCACGTATGAAAATAACATAAACTCGGGAACGGCAAAAGCGACGGTTACAGGCAAAGGCGAACGCGGGCAGCGCATGGGTGTAAAAGAAATATCGTTTGAAATACGAAAACGGGAAGTAAAAGTAAGTTGGGAGAATACCGCTTTTATCTATAACAGTAACGAGCAAATACCGACTCCGACAAGCGGCGACTCTGATTTTCCGGTCAATGTTATAAACACTGATTTTCCAAGTATAAATGCCGGAAATAATTGCGCTTATGCTGGTTTAACAAATCAAGACACTAATGTTATTCTTTCGGGTATAACAAGGACATACACTATAAGCCCGAAAGATGTCAGAGTAATTTGGGGAGATGAGCGAGAATTTGTTTACAACAAGATGATTCAGCATCCGACTTGGAGTTTGGAGTCAAACGATATCGGCACAAACCATGTTTACATAGCCCCCACATACGCTGTGGTCGGTGAATATACGGTAGCGAACGGTCTTGCGCCCGTTGTTAGAATAGTGGACGAATACAATACTAAGATTTATCACAATAATTACACTCTTGTCAACACCAGAGTTGATTACGAAATAGTAAAGAAGGAACTTGATGTCGTATTGAAAAAGAACGGTAACATTGTCGAAGAGGTTGAAGTAGCAAAGGGTGATATAAATACGGTCGGCGATGTGCAAAACGCCTTAAAAGCGTT
>JAIRUI010000007.1 GCA_031254455.1 Chitinispirillales bacterium
TTTTTGGTTTTTACGGAAAAATCAATATTTTTGATTATCTCAGTGCAGTCGAATCTAGCGAAAAAGTCCGTAGAAACCTTGTTTTTTAGTTCTTCTTCAAGTATGTTTTGGTATTTCATACAAGGAAAATAATATTTGCCGTTGTGTACAAAAATAAACTCACAGCACAATCACAAATTACGACCCTTTACTAATTTCCAAGTCCAAAACAAACTCGTCGATTTCCGTTTTAACCGCGTTACTCAAAGTTTTGCACCATTCGATTGAGATTGCAAGCGTTTCGGATTTAATTATACTTTCGCAGGTTTTAAGCGAATTTTGCAGAACTTCGTCACAATTTACTTTTACGCAAATTCTATCCGCAACGTTGTAATCGCGTTCTTTACGGATATTTTGAATACGGTTTATGAGTTCGCGGGCATACCCTTCGTTTTTGAGTTCGCCGGTAATTTTTGTGTTGAGTGCAAGAGTAATCTCGCCTGACGTTTCGACTTCCACGCCGTCGCGCTTTTCACGTTTAAGTTCTATGTCGTCAAAACGAATTTCATAACCCAAAACTATTTTTACGCCGCCGTTTTCCAAATTCAAAATATCTTTACCCGTAAATTTTGCAATTTCGTCCCCGACCGCTTTCATATCCTTACCAAGCGTTTTACCCAATCTTTTAAAATTCGGTTTTGCGCTCACAAGCAAGACGGCGTTTTCGTCGCCTATACACTTTACCTCTTTTACATTAAGTTCTTCCGCGATGATTTCGGACATTTCTTTCAACAAATCGCACTTGTGTTCGTCTCTTATTATTATGGTAATATCAGAAAGCGGCTGGCGGTTTTTGATTGTGTATCTTGCGCGAAGCAGACGTCCGATACCGACGGATTGGCGAACTAAATTCATACGCGTTTCGACGTCGGCGTCTATTTTTGAATTGTCGGCAACGGGAAAACTACACAAATGAACAGATTTTTCAGCGTTTTTGTCGATACTTCCGACTAAATTTCTATAAACCGCGTCCGTGAGAAACGGCAAGAAAGGCGCCATAAGTTTTGAAAATTCTACCAAAACATAATAAAGTGTTTGATAAGCGGCGGTTTTGTCGTCGTCGTTTTCGCTTTTCCAAAATCGGCGGCGGCTGCGACGAATATACCAGTTCGTAAGATTGTCGATAAATTCAACCAAAAGCGGCACGACTTTGTATAAATTATACAGTTCCATCTCCGTATTTACGTCCGCAATGCAATGGTTAAGATAAGAAATTATCCATTTGTCAAGTTCGTTGGATGAGTTAAGCGCGTCTGTGTTTGGCGTCCAGCCGTCAACGTTTGCGTAAGTCGTGAAAAAACTGTACGCGTTCCAATACGGCAAAAGAACGCTTCGAGCCATCTCCATAACGCCTTTTTCGGAAAAACGCAGATCTTCCGCTCGAACCGCCGGTGAATTTATCAAAAATAGGCGTATCGCGTCCGCGCCGCATTTTTCAATCATTTCCTGCGGGGGCGTATAATTTTTAAGTCGTTTGGACATTTTGTTTCCGTCTTCCGTCAAAATAATCCCGTTTGCCACAACGTTTTTGAACGCTTCCTTGCCGAAAAGTGCGCTTGCAAGAACCGTCAGCGTATAAAACCAGCCGCGCGTCTGGTCAATTCCTTCTGCAATAAACTGCGCCGGAAAGTTCTTTTCAAAAACGTCTTTGTTTTCAAACGGATAGTGGTTTTGAGCATAAGGCATACTTCCCGATTCAAACCAGCAATCCAAAACTTCGGGCGTACGTTTCATAATCTTTTTGCACTTGGGGCAAATAAGTTTAAGTTCGTTTACAACGTGCGGATGCAAATCAATTTCAGAAATTTCGGTCGATTTCACGCTTTTCGCCCACTTTGGATCAATATTATACTTTGCAAATTGCAAATCGGCGGTTTTGTCTAAATTTTCTTTTACAGACTTTGCGGTTTCTCCGTGGATTCTTTCGCCTTTTTGTTTGTCGCCGCCGCCGACAAGTTCGTGAAGTTCTTCAAGCGAACCGACACAATGAATATGCCCGCATTCGCAATTCCAAATCGGAATCGGCGTTCCCCAATAACGGTTTCTAGCCAAATTCCAGTCGGGCGCGGATTTCAGCCCGTTCCCAAAACGTCCCTGCTGCAAATGTTCGGGAACCCAATGGATATTATTGTTGGAGTCAAGCATATTTTGGCGAATCGGCTCTATTTTCATAAACCACGTGTCAATCGCTTTATAAATAAGCGGAGTATCGCAACGGTAGCAAAACGGATAACGGTGTTCAATTGTCTGTTTATGAACCAAACGTCCGCGCTTTTTTATGTCCGCAATCACTTCGTCGTTTACGGAATGCACGAACTTCCCTGCAAAATCTCTGACATGCGTTGTAAAATTACCCTCAGAATCTACAGGACAAACTATCGGCAAATCCATAGCCTTGCCGACCTGAAAATCGTCTTCTCCAAACGCCGGAGCTATATGAACGACTCCGGTTCCGTCTTCGGTTGAAACGTATTGCGCCGTCGTAATTTGAAAAAACCTGTCGTTTACTTTCGTGAAATAATCAAACATCGGCTCGTATTTTAAGCCGACCAAGTCACCGCCTTTATACTGTGCGACGATTTCATAATCGCTTTCTTTTTTGTAATATGCGCCAAGCCGCGCTTTTGCCAAAATAAAACATTCTTCGCCGTCTTTTACTTTTACGTAATCAATATCTGGTCCGGCGGCCAAAACAACATTCGACGGAAGCGTCCAAGGCGTTGTCGTCCAGACTAGAACAGAGGTGTTTTTTTCGTTTACAAGAGGAAATTTTACCGTAATTGAAACGTCTTTCTTATCTTTATAGCCTTCGTTTACCTCGAAATTTGAAAGCGGCGTAGAACATCTGGGGCAATACGGCTGCACACGAAATCCCGAATAAATAAGATTTTTGTCCCAAACCTGCCTAAAAACCCACCAAACGCTTTCCATAAACGAGGCGTCAAGGGTACGATACTGATTTTCAAAATCCACCCAGCGCCCCATTCTTTCAACGGCGTCTTTCCATTGCGAAGTATAGCGAAAAACTATTGAACGGCACGCTTCGTTAAAAAGCGACAATCCCATTTCTTCGATTTGTTTTTTACCGGAAACCTTAAATTCTTTTTCCAATTCGTTTTCGACCGGAAGTCCGTGCGTATCCCAACCGAATCTGCGCTCGACATATTTGCCTTTCATCGTCCAAAATCTCGGCACTATATCTTTTATCGTTCCCGGAAGCAAGTGTCCGTAATGAGGAAGTCCGGTTGCAAAAGGCGGTCCGTCATAAAATACGAAACGTTCGTTGTTTTCGTTTTGCTTCAAACTCTCTCTGAAAGAATCCTCTTCTTTCCACTTTTCCAGAATTTCCCTCTCTATTTCAGGAAATTGAATTTTAGTATTCACTTGTTTAAAATGTTCTTTGCTCATTTTCGCCGCCTTTTTTCGCCGATTTTTACACAGAAAATAATATTTGGATGTAGCAGGATAGATAAATGGCGATAATTTGACAATAGTTGCCGGTAAATAGTATCTAAGTTCAATGAAAATTCATCAAAAAAATTATTTTTTCTCACAACATGCTTGCCGATAATTATATTTAATAGTTGCGAAAAAGATTTTTCGGAGGATAAAAGAGTGGCAGCCGTTTCAAAAACAAAGCGAAACATCGAAATAAGCCTAAAATTATTATTATCATCTTTACTCATTATGCTGATTCTGTCTATAGCCATAAGTGCTGTTTACGTCATTCCTTTCAGAGGCATCTCACAAGATATAACCGTATCTTATTTGCTTGAAGCCAGCGGACAGATTGCGCACCAAGTTAACCTTGTCTTTGAAAAGCCGCTAAACGAAACGCAGTTATATGCCAAAAATATTGCAAGCGTTTATAAAGAGACAAATCGAAATAAAATGTTATCAATACTTCTTGACTGGTATATAAGTAAACCCGAATATATGGCGATTTTTATCAATTTCGGACCATATTGTTATGACGATAACGACGTTCTTTACGCTAAAGATCCGAGATTTGTAAACGGTGCGTTCGCCACATACATCTCTCGTTTAAGCGACGATAGTGCAAAAATCAAAATTGAACCGGATATAAAAGATTATGCCTTATCGGAAAAATATAAAATTCCATACGAATCGCAAAAACCGTATATTTCAAAGCCCGCGTACCAACAGGTTTCTCAAAAGAACGATAGTTATTTTTATCTGTTACGCATAAGTTCTCCGATTATTGTTGACGATATATCGATAGGGGTCGTAGGGATTGATTTTTCTACGGAATCTATTGTCGAACTCGTTTCAAAATATTCGGTTTTAAAAAACCCCAAAGGTTTTTGCACTATCGCATTGGGAGACGGTTCTATTATAGCCTCAAAAGACAGTTCGCTTCAACATAAAAATATATTGAGTTTTGTTCCAAACGGTTTTGAAAAAAGATATTTGTCGGGGATATTGAAACAAAAAAAAGGGAAAACAACATTAAATACCGTATTTCACGAGAATGAAAAAACGGTAACAGGATTATATAAATTTACAATTGGAAATTCGGATTCTTCTTTCATTGTAATGGCGTCTCTTCCCGAAGAGGATATGTATAGCGCTATAAACGCTTCGACGCATAACGCCGTAATGGCATCTCTTTTTATTTTTATCATAGGACTTTTGTTTTTCCAAATTTTGATAAAAGAAATTGTACTTTCACCGCTTATGGAACAAATGAAAACAATAGAAAAATTAAGCATAACCGATGCTTTGACAGGGCTTGCAAACAGGCGAAGTTTTGAAGACGCGTTCGACAGAGAATGGAAAGTGTCGATACGTAACAAAAAATCAATAGCGTTTTTAATGCTTGATGCGGACAAGTTTAAATCGTACAACGATACCTACGGACATCCTCAGGGCGATAAACTTCTTATTGCACTGTCAGGAGTGCTTAAAAGAGCGGTTCACAGACCGTCGGACTTACCGGGACGCTTGGGCGGCGAAGAATTCGGCGTTTTACTTCCGAATACCGATTTACACGGAGCCGTGCATATTGCCGAATCGATTCGCGGAGAGGTTGAGCGTCTTCGTATCAGAGTGCCCGAAACGGGTAAAATTACTACGTGTACAGTAAGTATCGGCGTCGCAGCAATGATTCCGACAACAAATGATACCCACGAAATTATTATGAAAATTGCAGACGAACAACTCTACAGAGCAAAAGAAGGCGGACGAAACAGGGTTTATAGCGAATTGTCAAAAAACAATCCATAGAAAGTTGAGTTTTTATGGCAAAAAAGCATATTGTTTATTTGCTGTTTGCTTTTATAACGATTTTTGCAAGTAAAAATCCCCAAATAAGCGGATTTTTTATTCAGCCGTGCATCGGATACGGCGTCGCAGATTATCAAGACAATTTCAAAACACAGCAATTTTACAACGATTGGGTAAAATCAATGTCGGATATCGGCGCTAACATGTTATTTTACCAATGGGTTTCTCACTACGAAGCAAATCAGGAATGGTTCTCAAACGTTTACGGCGGCGCGGCTTCTGCGGATTTTTGTTTTTATTATCCCAATTTAATCAAAATAGACAATATTTCGGTTAATTCTTGGATGCCCGCAATAAAAGCATGGACACTTGAAGATGTCAGCCCTATACAACGGGTTCTTGACGCCGGCGAAAAAAATAACGTGAAAATTTGGCTTGGACTATATTTGAACGAAGACGGAACGGGACAAACGTTTAATTGGTGGGAAGCCGTAAACAACAACGATATAAATTCAAAAGACAGTGCGATTTTTCGTTATCATGTAAGACGAAGTGTGGATTTGGTAAAAGATTTGGCGCTTCAATTCGGGAATCATTCGGCGTTTGGCGGTTTTTATTATTCTGTAGAAATAGCGAATTTGGGTTTTGAAAATAGGGAAAACTGGGATATTTTAGCATGGTTGTTGGATAGCGTCGCAACGGAAGTTCATAATTTATCAAACAAACAGTTGGCGATTTCTCCTTTCTTCAACACAACGCTTACTCCTGCAAAAGAATATGGAGAAATGTGGGATTATGTGCTTTCAAAATCGTCTATAGATATAATTATGCTGCAAGACGGCGTAGGCGTTAAGCCGCAGATTTTAACGGAAACTGTCGATTTGGTCTCTCCGTATTTTGAAGCGGTAAAAAAAGCATGCGACAAAAACGGAAAGAGTTTTTGGGCGAACAGTGAATTGTTTACAAATTATAGCGGCGATGATGAAAACCCTGAGTTTTCCTCGTCAAATATAGATAAAATTTTACTCCAAATGAATACCGAAGCCGAATTTGCCGACACTTTCGTATGTTTCAGTTACCTTTCACTTGATCCGTTTTCTGTAACAACGCCGTTTAACGAATATCCGCTTTTTACAAGAAAAAAACTTTACAACGATTACAAAACATATTATGATTCAATAAAAAACGAGAATAACAGCCAAACGATTTCGACAATCAAATCGCCAAAATCAAATTTACTAGATGAAGTACGCATATCGGTTTCCGGCTTAAATATCGCGATCCCGAAAATGCAAAAACCGATGTCGTACTGTTTGGTCTCGCCTAACGGAAAGGTGGTGTTAAGCGGAACCGTGAAAGACGCTTGTGTAATTAAAGTGCCCGTTTCATACGGAATTTACATTTTTATGTTGGGATTTGAAAATCAAACCTCTGCAAAACAGAAAATATTCCTGCAAAAAGATATTAGTTCGACAATTTATTATAAACTTCACAATTAAAAACTGAAATCTTTGAAAGTATAAATTATAAATACAATCAACAATAAAATTGCAAGCAAAAAACCAAATATATAAAAACCTGTAATAAAACGAGAAAGGTTTACCCATAATTGATTGTTTCTTTCCTTTCCCATATATCCTAGAAATAAAACACAAAAAAACAATAATATTGCCGGAATAAAGTATTCTAAACCCAAATTTTTTGAAGAAAAAAAGAACCAGCCAACCATACCCGTTATTAATGGAATATATTCATAAATTAAATAAGACAAGATAATAAATTAAATAAGACAAATTAAAATCTCCGGCTCTCCTACTCTCAAGCGGCTATACACAATTCCTGACAAAAAAAGCGACTTATTAAAAAATCTCTCTTAAAATCTCTCAAACTCCGCTTG
>JAIRUI010000008.1 GCA_031254455.1 Chitinispirillales bacterium
CAAAATAGTTTAATAATAGAATCGGAAGCGGCTATTCGCGCTCGTATCAAGCGATATTGGCAAGAGGGCGGTATTGATGTGGATTTTGAACCTGGATCCGTTTCGGATAGATTGTTGTCTATATTTTGTGAATTGGAACAGGCGTCTCAGGATAGTTATTTGGCGATAGAGAAAAAATTGTCGATAAATGCTGAAGGGGAAGATTTGGATTTCTTTGCAGGTAGATTTGGAGTAGATAGGATTCGGATTTACGACACTGGCATAGAAAGGGTTGTTTCTGGGCAAACAATCTCTTCTTCGTGGTCAGCTATTTATTTTTCAAATAATATAACAGAAATGCAAATAATAACAGATTCAGGATTAAGGAAGCCGTCAGATGATGAATTTGCTAATTGGAGTTTAAATGATAATTTAGATAAAATTGTTATAACTAGATTAGATGGTTCTACATTTGATGGAAGTGTAGCCCAAATAAAGGCACAAGCAAATAGTCAGAAATATTTATTTGGGGAAGTAGGAATATTGATGATGCCGGCACACAAAGCCGTAAGGCAAGGCAACATAGTGATTTCTAGTACCAATCAAAGAATAGAGCAATGGCAATATGAATTAAAAGCAGATTCTTTAAATATACAGTATACATATCCTTATGAAGGAATATCTTATTCAAATAACAAATTAAAAGACAGTAGGTTCAATATAATAGGTTTTACTGAGACAGATCAACAACTTAGAAACAGGTTGATATTAGGTAAAGGCTTAACCGCAGAAGTAATAGCATCATTAATCAGAAAAGTCGAAGGAGTGATTCAGTGTGAAGTAGATTTTTATTCTTTAGGTGCAGACTTTATTAATTTTGTTTTATATATGAATATAAGAGAAACTAATGAGAATGTAATTATTATAAAAAACATATTAGATACGTTGCTTCCAAGAGAAATTAATGGCAAAACAATAACTGTAGTTAAGGAAAGCGGATTCAACTTAAATGGGAGCGATTATTTTTATTTCCCAGTAGAACAACTTCCCACATTAAAAATTGTAGGAGACCTTTCTACAGAAGAAAAAAGTGTCTTACATAATAGAATAATTGCAACAGCAGTTACAGATAGAATATTGTATGCCATGATAGGAAACGTATATAAAGGAGGAATAATTAAAGAATTAATAAAAAAAATTATAAATGATAAAGGCGTTTATATAGAAGAAAAGGTTGAAGATATGGCAAAGGGAGCACTTTCTCCTACTATAGGCTGGAGGTTAGAATGTTTATAGAATTACAAGATGTGAACAACTTAATTTCCCACGATTCTTTGTTTTTGCAAAAATCAACATTGAATGTTGAGGATAAAGAAATATTAATGATAGACACTTTAAAAGTAAAAGTGTTAGTAATAGATCAAAACAATTGAGGAGGAAATGTGGCATTAGATGTTAATATTCAATTTTTGCAAGAATCCCCGATAAGACGTCAGTCAATGGGATTCGTAAAAACAGGGGATTCATATTCAATTCAATATAGAGACAACGAAGACGTATTACATGATATTACCGGTAACATCATGTCTGGATTTTATGATATATATAAATATGCTCCAATGGTATTTAAATTTGTGCCGGGTACTTTAAACAAGGATGAGTACTGGTTTATAGGTAATGCTAATTACGAACAAACATTTCTCATCGCATATGAATATGTAACCAATCAATCACAAGATTTGGTTTCGGGTTTTATGCGTATGACTAGAGGACAAATTTATCATTATGACAAACTTAACGAAAGTTGGAAAGATAGATATTTTAACGATGCTTTCTTTAAAGATTCTTTTACAGGAGATATGTATTGTAAGCAATTGGCACACCCAGGAATTAAATTCCATTTTTCTATTCTCGTATTAGATACAATGATTAATAAAGAAACCCACAAAGATATAGGTACAAAGCGAGTAGTAGAAAAAGAATTGCAAAAAATTATACCTATTCAAGTTAATGATAATATTGTCGAATCAATAGGTGATTTCCAGAAATTTGACACGGGAAATTTAAAAGAGAAAGACAACTCATTAAATGCGCAACCCATTTATAAAAACAATGGTTCCGGAGTAAAAATTAAAAATGCAATAGTAATAGTAGGAAACAATACAGGATTAGACTTAGAACCTTATGGTATGTTAGCGTTTTATGTGTCTTCATACCCTAATGAAGAACATTGGGTAGTTTATTTAGATTATAGTCTTGACAAACCGAATAGTAATGAATGGTCCCCGTCTATTTCATTTTCAGCGATCAACTTGGTTAAGGGCAGTAACAAGAAATTTGAAGACTATTATGATATTATTGGTAGATTATGGCAAAAGCAAGAATTTTGGTCTTATATCGTTATTGTTCCGAAAGAACCGGCATTAGATACCAATATACAGTACCGCTCATTTACTCAAATCCATAATATAAGGAACGGTAAAGCGAATATCGTATCTAACTTTGCAAAAAAAGTTATAGATACAGAAAGCCAAGAATGGTTTCCTCCGTCCGGTGTCGTATCTATTACGGGTATTGGGAATACGATAGGCGGTTCAATCGGCGGAAGTTGTGATTGCGAAATAAAAGCAAAAGTATTTACTATTAAGAATCATAACATTGGAGGATTGGGAACATCCGCCCCTGATATATATCATGGAGAACAAACGTCCAGGCACTTAGTTCTTGACTGGAAAACAATAAAAGCGGCGGGAATTTTTTCGGATAATATTGTTTCGTTTGAAGCGATGATTTACGCCAAAGGCGACCGCAGACAAAGATTTATGGCAGAGAGCGCGCCGACTAATCCGGATTGGCAAGGAACGGCGCAGGAAATGATGGGACTTGACGCTATAAGAATAGAAGATAAAGGGTTATCATATTCTTCTAAGCCTTATACAAATCCGAGTTATACTATTGATTTGTCTGACGAATACCCGGATAATGACGTAGATTGCGGTTTCTTTATGAGATTTATGAATATCGGCATCTACGATGTAAGAATTTTGGTTCATTATTTACCGCAAGCAGAAAAACCCGACGATAATTATAAAATTATATTCGACGCTTTGGATGGCATTATCACAGGAACAAATCAACGCAGTGTTACCATGTCTGTCTTGATTGACGAGAACCTTAAGACGCCGGAAGCGGAACTTAGCGGTTTCGGTTTTTTGTATTGGGAAAACATAGATAAATCGCATGCGATAGACGGACAAAGATTATTTCAACCGAGTAGATCGGATTGTTATGAAGCAATTTATGGAGATTTTTTAATGTCTCTTGTGCCTCAAGAAAGTAATTTTACTATTCCTTTTAGCGCTTCACGTTCATCAAGCGATTATCCTGATTTTAAGAAAAGACTTGACGGATACCTTTCTAGCCAAAAGTCCGCATACGGCGCTAACGTACAATTGCAAGAAAGAGAAATCGGTTTTACAGGAGCAATAAAAGTCATAAGAAATACTGTCGCTCCAACTACAAAGGATATTAAAATCAAATTGTTAATACAAGCGCAATTAGCGTCAAACTTTAATAATGATGGTTCCGCGTCTTTATCTGTCATAGACAGCGGAGTTAATAACGCTCCCGTATCTTTTTTACATCCGACATTACGCACTATATTTAGCAGAATAGTTGAGATAACTATCCCCGCAGGAACAGCAGACGTTGAGCCCGTTTTGCATTATCGTATATTTGAAATGTTTTCGGAAGACTTTGTAATAAACGATACGCCGATGATCATTGACCTTTTCATCAATGATGTTAAAGCGGAAAACGCGGATGTCGATTCTGTTAATTTCTTTGTTAGGAATGATTCTTTTGAAGAGAATTGGCATATAGTCGCTAAATATCGACGATCATCGTCATTGCGGTCTGTTGAAACAACAGAAGATATAAAACAACAAATCACTTTTGTGGAAAGAATTGGGGAGAATAATGATTAAGATGTGTATAATTTCCGGAGCAGAGGATAATTTATTATCGAAGTTTATTGATTCGACGGGAAATATCACAAGCAAATATCATTGCTATATTCTACGAAATAAACCGACTGAAATTAAACTCGCCAAAGAACAAAAAAAGAAAATAACGATAAGAGTTGTTGATAATAAAAACTATAGCAAAGACGGACAATTACAATTATTGAAATTAAGATTGGATAGCATAACACTCGCATCTCCGAACAAAGATGATATTCTTATGCTAGGCGACGACGATATGTATTTTTATGAAAATTTTTCTTTTGACGACGTCCTTTCAGTGTTTGAGAAAAACTTTGATATGGTTCTTGCATATTCTTACACACAGCGACTTACTTGGAGAATAGTAAAAAATACAGGTATCTACAACGGACTTTATTTTCGTTTTAACGAAAACGCATTGAAGAGATTGGAAGAATATAAAGAGGCGGTTGGCGGCGGAGAAGACGGTTTGATCGCAAGTGTGCATTATGATGAATTTGACGGGAAAGCCGCACAAATTTATTTACCTAAACTTGTTCATATAGGACACAATACATCTTCATATTTTTATGAAAAAGGGAAAAACAAACGAATTGTCGATATACTCGAATACATAATATCTTCGGAACGCGGAGAAGAATTAAACAAGAAAACCAAAAAATTTATCGACAGCGTGGGTATTAAATTCAAACAAGCGCCGAGAGAAATTTATATCAACCATAAACAAGTGGAGGCATAAATGACAAGAACTAATCCGTATATATTAACATCACAAAATGGAACGAGTGTGCCTTCCGGAGGTTCACAAGGTCAAGTATTAACGAAACGTTCAAATAATGACTTTGACGCAGAGTGGCAAACTCCGCAAGGAGGCGGTGGAGTAGTTAATAATGTATTTTACTCTTCAAAAATAAATCACAATGAATATTCTTCCCAAGCAACAATATCTTTGGGCGTAGGAACCGGTGTTTTAGCGGGGGCTTATCAAGCATCGATTATGCCGATTATATTTCCGCAAGCCGTTACGAGTATTCGTGTAAGATTGTACGGCGGCGCTTTAAGCGGCGGCAATATATCAATTCAAAGATGGAACGGAACTGCTTGGACGGGTGCGACAGACTCTCAACAATTCGGAGCGTTAGGAGATACGGATGCAGGATTAACTCAAAGAGTATATAATTTCGGCATCGGTTCGGACGTTCCTTTCTATTCGGCAATACCTGCAAATACTCCATTAAGATTATCTATCCAACCAAGCGGGGCTATCGCTCAAAATAGCGGAATTCAATCGGAAACTATAATTAATCCATAAGAGGTAAAATTATGATTACAGTTGTCAGCGTTAATAAAAAAGAAGTAAACGTTCCATACTATATTAAAGAGCAAGACGCTCATTGTCTTATGAATTTAGGCGAAAGCGTTGAGGAAGAAAATTTTTATAAATTGTTCGGAGTAGTCTATGAAATTTTCTATAATAGAAGATTTGAAAATTTATCAATATTTGAACCCCAATATATGAGTAAGGAGGGTTAAAGTGTCGGATAATCATAGAAAAATAGCGGTTCGTCAAGAATTTGAATCTATTTTTGAGGATATGCAAAAAGAATATATTGATTATTTAAATCTAATAAAAGGAACTATATATTTAAACGATAGTTTAGTATTAAACAAAGAGGCTCTGGAAAATAGAGAAGATTACCTAAAATTTAAATTGTCAAGTTCATACAGTATTTTATCGACAGGTCTTTCTAATAGAGCTAATAATAATATTATTGCATTTGATTTACCATCTCATGACCATATAGTAAATCTATGGGACGACGGGGCAAATAGTTCCACTCAAAATCCGGACAACACTGTAACTCATAGCGGAAGTGGTTTATGTTCCCTTAGTGGCCGTATTGATACTAGAAATTTAGCTGGTTCGCAAATTTCTAACACAAAGAAACCAACAGAAATAATTCCAATGATGATCCCGGTAAAAACGATTGAAAATACAATAAAAAAAGTAAAAATATTAAAAATGACTATTACGTCAAAAACAGGAGTAGATCTATGGAATAATGATAAGGAAATATACAACTTTATAAAAGATGTAGAGGTGTTGAATAATGATAGACCTTTCGTTACAGTTAGATTATCAACAGATACAGAGCAAAATAAATTGTATTCATTTGGAGGTGGTTTATTATCTAGTGGATATCATAATCCAATTTTACCAGACAATAGTTTGTTTCACCATATACATTCCGTAAACAATGTCAGTAAAATAGGTAAGAATATGCATCAAAAGAAGAATTGGGTATTGGGATTAATTATATTTTGTATAGGTTGGTGGGTTAAAGATAATCAAAGCGGCACAAGAGGAAGTGGCGACAATGGAATCTTTCTTTCAACAAAAGTAGGTTATCCATCTCAATTAAACATAAATGCAAAAGATGTTAAGTTCTCATACGATTACAAGCCTTATGTGTTTAAGAATAGAACGAATGATATAAAAAATTTATTAAACCTAATAGATAAATATTTAATATTACCGAAATTTAATAAATTTTTAGACAGCAGAGATTCTGAATATGGAGATCTGTGGTATGCTGTTTTACTGCAGGAATTTTACGACAGGCTTGAAAAGGCTACGATACCGGCAAGAGATTTTATTTCTATAGAAGGAGTTCCGGGAAGAGACATCCCAATAAACAAAAACTATTTAATATCGCTTTATGAAGATAAAGGTTATGTACAAGATGAAGATATACAAGAAGGTTATTGTATAAATAAAGGTGATTTATCTTCTAAATATAATGGCGAAGCCATAATGGAGTTTGTAGAAAGCAAAGAAACAGATGAGATCAAAATGAAATGGTTAGGCGGTATGCCATTACATTCGCATAATGTTTCTATTCCGTACAACTCGGAGATGTCTAATTCTGCAAATAACAATGGTGGGCAGGTAAGGAAATTTAACTCTTCATCTTCTAGTGCCGCAGAAATAATTAAATATGAATCTACAAATAAGAATTCACGTCCCAATGTAGAAAGCGTATTTAATAAATCTAAAAATACACATATAGAATACGATTTTTTACCAAAGCGTACAAATACGGGGCAATGTTTTTGGCGGCGTAGTCCAAATACAATAATAGTAACCTAGGGGGGTTAATATGAATAAAACAGAAGATTTGGTACACAAATTAATACAAAATAGAGTTAGAATAGATGCAATCTTTTCTAACACGCTAATTTCTAATATAAAAAGTGTTGTTCCTTTAAACCAAGATGGTACGTTATCATTTGACATTAAGGATCAAGATAGAGTTAATTTATTTACAGGTCTGCCTGTTCATTCTGCTCAAACTAGATTATCTGAGAACGAAGTAGCTTATTACCATGAAAATGGGCTAGAAGGTTATTATTTAGATGAGGTGATTAAAAAGTAAATTTGGTATGTATTATTAAGAAAGGTTTTGAAATATATGAAAAAATCGACAAAATTATTTTTATTTGTACTTACATTTGCTGTAGAATTATTAGCTCAAGTAATCAACTGGAATGCAACCAACATTACAATAAAAACAGAAACAGAATTAAGAGAATTTGCTGCTCTAAGCAACAATGGTATGCATTTTTTCGGTCAAACGCTAACACTCGCTAATGATATTGAATTAAAAAATGGAGAATGGACGCCGATTTGTGAATTCGACGATGAAAGCGACTATAATATTGGATTCTACGGAACATTTGACGGTAACAATAAAATTATAAGCGAAGTTTATATTAATCAGCCGCATAAATCGGAGCAGGGATTGTTTGGATATAATCAAGGAACAATTAAAAATCTTGGGGTTGTCGTCGATATTAAAGGAAAACAAAATGTCGCAGGATTGGCCGCGCTTAACGGCGGCGCAATTGAAAATTGTTATGCGTTAGGTACCGTAGTTGGAATGGAGGAGCATGCTACGGTTGGCGGATTGGTAGGATTGAACTGGATAACAATTAATAGTTGCTATGCCGAAGTAAATGTAAGTGGAATAAATGAGGTCGGCGGTTTAGCGGGATTAAATTCAAGCGACGGCACGATTACCAATTCCTATGCTACTGGAAACGTAACGGGAACAGGAACAGATATTGGCGGACTTGTGGGATGGAACGACAATAATATTAAAAATTGCTATGCTGTCGGGAAAGTTATAGGGGGCGGCGGACTTGTGGGATGGAACAGTATCGGTTGCACAATTGAGAATTGCTATGCTTTGGAAGACTTTGATAATGAATTTATAGAATATGATAACGGGACAAGTTCCGGCGGTCAGAGAACATCGGAAGAGCTAAAACAACAAAGCGCTTACAACAATTGGAACTTTGTCACAACTTGGGCAATTGACCCGACAAAAAACAACGGCTTTCCATATCTGCGAATTTTTGACGATAATATGACTTCAATCGCTAATAATTTTACCGTAAAGAGAAACAATTCCGCCTCGTTTGCAGGAATAAAAAACGGAGAAATAAATCTTAATCTCAAAGCTGGAAATTATACCGCCGAACTCTATAATTTACAAGGGCGCTTGATAACAAAAACGGATATTAACGCAACAACCGGCGTAAACGCTACTGGTATAAAAACCGATAATCTTTCAAAAGGAATGTTTATTCTTAACCTTAAGCAAGCGGGTATATCAATACTGAAACATAAGGTTAGAATTTAGACCCGACGGTTATGTTTATTCCTTAATTTATTCTCTAATAAATCCAGAGAAATTTATCTAATCGGCCACTTTTTATTCCACAGTACAAGTATCGCACAAGCGATATAGAGCGATGAAAAAGTTCCCGCTATAAAACCAATCGTAAGCGTAACGGCAAAATTCTCAAGCACGTTTCCGGATGCTAAAAATACGAACAATATCGCCAAAACTACAAAAAGCGTCGAAGCCGTCGTTATGATATTTCTTGTAAGCGTCTCGTTTACGCTTTTGTTTACAATATCCTCAAAACTCAGTTTATCCAACGCTCTGTTTCCTATATTTTCTCGAACTCTGTCGAAAATGACTATCGTGGAATTTATAGAATACGCGACTACGGTAAGTATAGCGGCAAGAACCGGAATAGAAAACTCCCAGCCGGTCAGAGCAAAAAAACCTACGCATATAATTGCGTCATGAGTAAGCGCCACGACCGAAGCGATACCGTAAGGATATTTGAAACGGAACGCTAAATACGCCAAAATCACCAATATAGAAAACAATACCGCCTTAAAAGCGTCCGATTGAAGTTCTTTCCCTACTTTAGGTCCAACAGTTTCACCGCGTAAAACAACAAATTTCTTCCCTTGCAAATCTTGATTGAAAGCGGTGGTAATTTTATCTCTGACACTTGTTCCGTCGCCTTGCGTTTTTACCGTTATCTGCATTTCCGTCCCTTCCGCCTCACCTGCTTTTACAAGTTTAACTTCCGGAGTTCCAAGCCCAAGATTAGAAACGACTTGTCTTATTTTTCCTATCTCCGAACGAACGTCTTCGTCAAATTTAACCTGTAATTCCGTTCCTCCCGCAAAATCAACGGAAAAATTCAATCCTCTGATAAGCAATGCAACAAAAGAGATAAGAATAAACGTTCCTGCGACGGCAAACGCTATATTTCTATTTCCGATAAAATTTATATTGGGAACTTTAAAGCCGATATTCTGCGCTTCGTTCTTTGCCTGACTTTCTTTAATCATACTTACTGTTTCTCCGTTTCTTAAATACTCAATTTTTTAACTTTGCCGCTTGCGGTAACAACACGAAATACCGTTTTCGTAAATGTCAACGCCGTATATAGTGAAACCAAAATACCTATAGTCATGGTAAGGGCAAAACCGCGAACCGGTCCCGAGCCGATGTTATATAATATCAACGCCACCATAACCGTAGTAATATTAGCGTCGAAAATCGCCCTAAACGCTCTGGTATATCCCGCTTCCATCGCAGTAATCGGCGCTTTACCCATAGATAATTCTTCTTTAATCCTTTCAAATATAAGAACATTGGCGTCAACAGCCATACCTATAAGCAAAATAATTCCGGCAATTCCGGGAAGAGTCAGCGTCGCCGAAAGCCCCGCCATAATTCCTAAAACAAAAAGAATATTAAGCAAAACGCCGGTAATTGCAATAATCCCCGACATTTTGTAGCGATATATCATGAACAAGGAAACCAAAATTAAACCGATAAGAGTAGCCCATGACGCTTTTTCTATCGAATCATAGCCCAAAGAAGGACCGATTACTCTCTCCTCAACGATTTCAACCGGAGCCGGCAACGCTCCCGCTTGAAGAACCACAGCCAACGCTTTTGCCTCCTCAAGAGTAAAAGAACCGCTTATTTGAGCGCGTCCCATACCTATTTTTTCATTTATAGTCGGTGCGGAATACACAAAATCGTCAAGAACTATCGCTAACCGCTCCCCTATATTTCGCGCCGTAACTTTTTCAAACTCCCGTGCGCCTTTGCTGTTGAACACCAAACTTACAACTGGAGAATTTGCCTTAAACTGATTATTTGACATCTCTTCACGCGCGGATTCAATATTTTCGCCGCTCATCGCTTCATCGCTTTTTACAAGGTACAAATTATAGTAACGTAATTTTGAACTTGGATCGGTAGACGCTTTATTTTCCCACAAAAATTTTGAACCTGAAAATCCGTTCGTTTTAAGAGCGGCAACCACGTCCGGACGTGCGAGAACAGACATAACCGCCGGTTTATCTTTTTCACGTACGGCAATATCTCCGCGTACCGTTATCAGATAGTCCGAAAATTTGTCAACGGAAGTTTCTTCTTCTTTCGTCGTATCAACACTCTGCGCTTCAGACCCCGAAAGTAAACGCTGTACAGTTTGTTGTTCCTGAGATTGATCATAAGCGCTGTCTATCTGTACATTTTCGTTTTTTGCGACTAATTCGTTTTTTAGCGTTTTATCTATCACACGAATAGCTTTTTCCAAGTCGGCGGATGAACGAAGAATGTGAAATTTAAGCTGCGCCGTGGAACCTAAAACTTCTTTCGCTATTTTTTCGTCGGTAAGCCCCGGAAGTTCGACTATAAGCCTATCACGCCCTTGTTTCTGAATATTCGGTTCGGTAAGCCCTAACCCGTTTATACGGTTTTCCACGATAGTGTACGCCCTGTCAAGCAAATCGTCGTCGCTCTGATTGTCTTTGTTTCTTTGAACCTCAAGAACAAGACGCATCCCGCCCTGTAAATCAAGTCCCAAATTTATAATCCTTTTACGAATCTGAGGATCTTCATTTGTAATTCTTCTCTGCTCGTCCGAACTTTTAGTATAAAGAACGAACGAAGGATAAAGAGTATAAATAGAAGCGCCAACAAAAAAAGTGGTGAGTAAAATAGCCCAAATACTGCTTTTACGCATAAAAAACCTTTCTATTTGCGAAAAATATACCGACTTCCAAAAATAAATTACTTAAATTACGAGCGAAAAAGCAATAGTAAAAGACGGTTCAATTAAAATTCACACTACAAATGTTTAAATTTTTCAGCGGAAGAATAAAGCGTCCCTACTCTAACGCATATTTTATTGTTTTCAACGGTCACCTCTCCTTTGGCAAGAAGTTTCCCATCGACAAAAACATCGACCGCTTCTCCCGAAAGTCGATTTAATCTAACTAATTTCCCTTTTTTAAGCCTAAGCAATTGGCGCACGCTCATTTTCGTCTGCCCTAATTGCACCGACACCCCGAGCGGTACGTCAAGTAACATGCTTATTGAATTTGCGGACATAAAAACTCCTTTTTTTAATCAAATCGGCGGCAGAAATTCCGGAATATACGATAAAATCGCCGCTCCAAATAAAAATAGCGACAAAATCACTAAAAACATTGATATTATTATCAGAACAATTACAAACAACATAAGCATTTTCAAACAAGAAACGTTATGAACCGCCGATAATCCGAAAACAAACGCCCTGATTTCAAAAATTACAGACGCGGCAATACCGACTACGGGAACGACCAAAAACACGTTTGCCGCACTGCTGTACGCCAAAACCTTGAAAGTTTGTTTGAAACCAGTTCTTTGAGGAACGAAAAAAAATATCGCCATATGAGCGAAAAAAGCGAAAACGCACAAAAAAAACAATTTCAAAACAGGCATAAAAATACAAAACAAAATAAGATACCCAAGAATAGATAATAGTCCGTCCGATCGCAAAATTGACAAAAAAGAAACGCTTTGTACGGCGAATGAAACGCTTGAAACCGTTATAGTAAAAATCAACGATTCTTTAAGCGAATCTCCTTTCGGCATATCCTGTAAAAAATACTTATAAGGATTTGAAATAATAGATAAAATAGTTGAAACAAATTTTTCTAACATAAAAAACGCCTTAATTTTGCGGTTTTTGTTACTTTTCTCCACTAAAATAATTATTTTTACTACAAAAGTGCGCATTACGGAGAAAAAATGATAGTTGTTACTGGTGCAGCGGGATTTATAGGAAGCGCCGTTATTTGGAGGCTTAACTTAACCGGAGAAAAAAATATTCTCGCGGTGGATAGTCTGCGTTCAAACGAAAAATGGAAAAATTTATTGGGTTTGTCGTTTTGCAATTACTTGGACAAAGGTGATTTTATTGAAAAATTAGAAAACGGCGAATTAGAAAACATAGACGTAATTTTTCATCTCGGCGCATGTTCTTCCACTACGCAAAGCGATGAAAATTATCTTATAGAAAATAATTACCGTTATACCCTGCGGATTGCGCAGTGGATCGCCAAACACCCAAGGACGCGATTAATCTATGCTTCGTCCGCGGCGACTTACGGTAACGGAGAAAACGGATATTTAGACAATGAAGCTGAAATTGAGAAATTGCGTCCTCTTAATTGTTACGGTTATTCAAAACAACTTTTTGATCTGAAAGCGAAAAACGAAGGATGGTTAAAGAATATAGTCGGATTGAAATATTTTAACGTTTTTGGCCCAAATGAATATCACAAAGGCGACATGAAAAGCGTAATTTGTAAGGCTTTTGAAAACGCCTACCGTAACGGAAGGATCCGTTTATTCAAATCTTATAACCATCAATACCGCGACGGAGAACAACTAAGAGATTTCATATATGTTAAAAACGCGGTAGATATTACGCTTTTTTTCTGGAATAAAAATCGTAATATCGGCGGATTATTTAACGTCGGAACAGGAATCGCCAAAACTTGGAACGACGTTGCCAAGGCTCTTTTTTGCGCTTGCGGAAGAACCAATATCATAAAAGAAAAAAACGGAAACTTAAATTCCGATAGAATTATCGACGCTAATACTGGACTTATAGAATATACGGAAATGCCAGAAACACTTAAAAACAGGTATCAATACTATACATGCGCCGACATTTCAAAACTGCGCGACGCCGGTTATAATCACAAAGAGTTTTCAATAGAAAACGCTATTGACGATTACGTTAAAAATTATCTTATTGATACAAAGTACTTAGGAGACGAAAAATGAACAGATTTATATTATTTTGCGTTATTGCGGTTTCTATGCTTTCAACGAATGTTTTTGCGGAAGATATTGTTCACTATACTTTAGCAAAGGAGTATTACGCCAGGGGTAATTATGATTTGGCGATGGATGAATACAAAAAAGTTCTTTCCGCCTATCCGGATCATTACGAATCTTATTTGGCGCTGGGAGATATTTACAAAATACGCGGAAATCCTCAGCAGGCGGAAACAAATTATAAAAACGCGTTAAAATATAATGTCGGCTGGACGTATGCGCAAATAAAATTAGCCGATCTTTATGAAACGCAAAACAGAAACGACGAAGCGCTTAAACTATACCGCGAAGCGCTTAATGGAGCCGACGAGCCCCAAAAAACTCAGATAAACCAAAAAATCGATTCGCTTGTAAAAAGAGAAACTAAAGAATCGCCTGTCGTAAGCAAACCGGTGACGCAAAAAAATGAAAACAAACCCGTCGTAATAACAAATTCGGCAAAAACATTTTTAGATTCGGCAATATACTATTACCAAAGCGGTAATAAAAACTCAAATCCGGCAGAACACAAAAAATCGCTTGATTTTATCTCTAAAGCGTTAAAAGAAAGCCCCGGTTATCCTGCCGCATATTATTATGCGGGACTTATCAGAAGAAAACTCAATGAAAATGAAAAAGCGAGAATAAATTTTGAACGGGCTGTAAACGATCCCGAATTAGGATACAACGCGCATTTTTATCTCGGAAAAATTTACGGAGATATGCAAAAATATCAACAAGCGATTGATAATTTGGAGAAATATATCGGCAAAACTAATTATGCACAAGGGAAATCGGAAGCGCAAAATCTTATAAATACATACAAAAAACTAATGCAAATCGAAAAAGAAAAAAATCCGCCGATAAACATAAAAACATTAGTCGAAAAAGAAATCACAGAGGAAATATCCGTTCTCCCGAAGCAAGTTCCGATACCTGAAATAGAAGTTAGAATCGAACAGAATTTGAGCATGGCTATAGTTGACAGCGCTACAAACGAAGGACAGGATTTACTGAAAGGCGTAAAATTCTTTTACAACAAAGAATATGACAAAGCGATAGACGAATTCAGAAAAGTTATTGAAAAATATCCAAGCAAATCATCGGCGGGAAGTGCGGTGTATAACATAGGCGTGTGTCTGTTCAAACTCAAAAATTGGGACGGCGCAAACAAAGAATTTGCAAACTACGCAAATAGATATCCAAACGGCGCAATGCTTGAAAGCGCAATGTTTTTATCCGGCGTTTCACTTAGAGAACAGACAAAGAATTCCGGGGCGCAAAAAGTATTTAACGATTATATAAAAAAGTATCGAAACGGAAACTGGGCAGGAAAATCATATGAAAAATTAGGCGACATTTACTCCGATTTGGATCAACCGAATCAGGCAATAGACGCTTACAAGCAAGCGGACGCATTAGCTTCAAACAACGAAGATAAACTTTACGCGAAATACAAAACCGCAGAAATTTACAACCGTTTGAAAAATTATTCCGTTGCTGAAAAAACGTATTTGGCTGTAATTTCCCTTGGCGCAGAAGCGAAATTAACATCAAAAGTGCCGGAATCATATTATCGGCTTGCGGATTATTATTACCTGAATAAACGTTGGAGCGACGCCGCTAATCAATATACAAAAGCGACACGCCTTTTTCCCGACTATTCCGATACCCCCTGGGGATTGTATCAAACAGCAAACTGTTCCTATCATTCCAATAAATATAAAGAAGCGATTGAAGGATATGATATCTTGAAAGAAAAATTCCCGAATGATTATTGGACCAAACAGGCGGAATTCAGAAGGAGCGACGCTGTTTGGAAATATCAGTACAAACAGGGAAATTAGTAATGGAACTTTTTGCCGCCATAAACAATCTGTCTTCTATTTTTAAGAAACAATTGGAAATTTACAGGCAATTAACCCGACTTACTTCTTCTCTTTCGGCGGAAATCGCACGAACAAAAGGAAATATGAACGGATTAACCTCAAAATTTGAACAAGAAAACAACTTGCTTGAAGAGGTCGCTAAATTAAAAGAGCAAGCAACGGGCGATATTTCAATTTGGCAAGAAAATAAACATAATGCAAACGAACAAGACGTTAAAATCCTTGATAATATTCTCAAAGAAGTTCAGGAAGAAATTATGCGTTTTTTGAATGCGGAAAAAATACTAAAAAAACAAATAGATTTCTACAGGACAAAAAATGGAACTCAATGAACGAGAAGCGTTTGTTGCTTTACAAACTGCGTTTGAAACGTTTAAGAGCCGTTCGGAACAATTGGCGGCGGCTTACGGTTCAATGGAAAAACAGTTTGAAAAACTAACTGTTGAACTCGACGAAAAAAACCGTAAACTTGAAGAAGCGCATTCCGTTTTGGATAGTATTCTATCTACCATGCACAACGGCGTTATCGCAGTAAACACAAGTGAAATAATAACGCATTTTAATTCGGCGGCGCAAAAAACAACCGGTTATTCGGCTAACGACGCTGTCGGATCGGCATTCCGAGAGTTTTTTGGAGACAAAGGGCTTTCCGAGAAAAATGTTTTAGACGTATTAAAATCGGGAAAGGGGTATGACCGTGACGAAAAAATTATCTGGAATAAAGACGGTTCGCCCGTACCCGTAGTTTATCAAAGTTCGCTTTTAAGAAACGCTCACGGAGAATTGCTCGGCGCGGTAGAAATTTTTAACGATATTTCAAAAATTAAGCAGCTTGAAAGTGAAAATCAACAAAACCGCGTTTTGGCGGCGCTTGGCGAAATGGCGGCGACACTTGCGCACGAAATTAAAAATCCTCTCGGCGCAATGGGAACTTGGGCGCGGCTCTTGGATAAAAGTTTTGAAACAGACGACAAACGCAAACAGACAATCGGAAAAATTATTGATGCGCTTTCACGGCTTAATAAAATCGTATCAAGTATGCTGATTTTCGGTCGGCAAAGTAAGCCGCAGTTACAGACGCTCAATTTGAAACCGCTGCTCTCGGAATTTGTTGACAGTATGGAAATAGAAGTCGTTTTCGGTAACGGAACACAGATCGAAGTTAATAAAGAATGGGATGAAGCGCCGCTTATAGTCCAAATAGACCCTGAAAAATTTCGGCAGGTTTTGATGAATATTGCATTAAATTCCGTTCAAGCTATGGGCGAAACCGGAATTTTACGCGTTTCGTGTAAAACAAGCGAGAGAGAAGATGGAAACTACGCGATAATTTCAATAGCCGATACCGGTCCCGGCATTCCAAAAAACGAATTGGAAAGAATTTTTACGCCTTTTCATACCACAAAAGAAGACGGAACCGGTTTAGGACTTGCGATAGTCAAAAAATTGGTGGATTTTCACGGAGGCGTTATCGACGTAGAGAGTGAAATCGGAAAGGGCGCAGTATTTCATATTTTTTTACCGTTGAAATAGAACAGAAAGATTCCCGGAATCATAAAAATAACACTGTTGCATAAAAGCAAAATGTATGAAACCGCAAATGCAATTATCTCGTCACAGAACAATGCGGTAAACGCCCATTCTCTAACGCCTATCGACGCTATCGTTATAGACAAAAACGGCATAACGCAGTAAGCGATAGAAACACGGTATAATACGTAATCTAACGAAACAGGCAGCAATAAATTAAAAATAAGCGCCGCCTGAATTATCAAAGCCGCATTCTGCAATATAGAAACAGAGAATAATTTAATAAAATCCGTAAAAAAATTTGCACTTAACTTGGTTTTAGATGAAATTATAATAATTGCGATTAAAATAATACTTACTACGACAAGTAAAACACATAAAATTCCGGCGGCAGACGATAAACGGTACGTAAAATAAGTATTATTTTGGCAAACATCCGTTATGCCGTTGGAGAAGAATCCTACGAGACATAAATAAAATACCGCACCTCCAATAAAAAAAAGCGTAAGCATAGCTATCGCTCCGTCAAGAATCACCGCGTAAGTCCCATGTTTTTTATCAGTATTTTCCAAATAAAAAGCCTTTGCCAAATCGCCGCTTCGCGCAGGAGTGATCGTTCCTAAAAACTGTCCTACAAAATAAGACTTTAATATAGACTTTTTACTTACCGAAATATTTAAAATTTTCAGTGAAAAATACCACCGAAGAAAAAGAAAAAATTGTTGTATAAATCCGAATGTTACCGCGATAAAAAATACGAAACCTAATTTTTCAATATTATGTATTTGTGAAAAATCCACATTTTTATTTACATAAAAAAATAAAAAGAATGTCGCTAAAATTTTAGCGGATAAAATTACGACTTCTTTACTTTTCACAACCTGCGCCTCACCATAAATTTGTCGGATCAATATCTATTTTGTAATAAACTTCTTTTTTACTTTTTTGAGGCAACGATTTACGCAAAAAATCAATTGATTCAAAAAGACGATGCGGGCTAAAACTTTTTAACAAAATAACAAAATTAAATTTATTCTCTACCTTAAAAACCGCCGATTGAACGGGTCCAAGAACTATTACTTCGCTGGAAAATTCACGTAAAATCCGCATTATTTGCAATGAAAGATTTTCAGTCGATTTTTCTTTTGTTCCGGTAATTTTTATCTTAGCGATTTTGGTAAAAGGCGGATAGTTTAATTTTTCCCTATCGACAATCGATTTTTTATAATATCCGTCAAAATCATGGCTTTGTGAATATATAATAGACGGTTCATTCGGTGAAAATGTTTGAATAAGTACAAAACCTTTATCGTCCGACCTGCCGGCTCTCCCCGCGACCTGTGTCAAAAGTTGAAACATTTTTTCTCCCGCACGGAAATCAGGAACACAAAGCCCGATATCCGCCTGTAAAACACCTACAAGTTTAACGTTAGGAAAATCCAAACCTTTTGCGACCATTTGCGTTCCAAGAAGAATATCGTATTTTTGTGACGCAAAATCAAGAATTTTTTCTACATATCCTCTTTTCCCGCTCGTCGTATCGGCGTCCATACGCAAAACTTTAGATTCAGGGAAAAGAAGACTCAATTCGTCTTCAACTTTTTGTATTCCGGTTCCTTCAAAATTAACCTTTTCTTCTCCGCAATTTTCGCACTTATAATTAGGTTTCTCGCCGTATCCGCAAATATGACACCTCAAAACATCTCCGTTACGATGATAAACCAAACCGACGGAACAATTAGGACATTGTTTTATCGTACTGCATTTTTCGCATATAAGCGTTACCGAGTACCCTCGTCTGTTCAAAAGTAAAATAATTTGTTTCTTTTCGTCTAAACTATCTTGGATACCCGTTCGTAATTCGTCTGAAATTATTGTTTTCCAACCGCTCATATTTACGATTTTTACTTCGGGAAGTTTTGCGGCGCTATGCCGACTTACCAAATCTATTCTTTCATATTTCCCTATTTTTGTGTTGTAAAAACTTTCAAAAGACGGAGTCGCGCTTCCCAATATTATTTTTGCGCTTTGAAATTTCGCCCTTACGACCGCAATATCCCTTGCATTGTAACGCGGTTCCGGATCGGTCTGTTTATAAGAAGAATCATGTTCCTCGTCAACTACAATAAGTCCGACATTGTCCATAGGAACCAAAACAGCGCTTCTAACGCCTATCAATAACTTACGTTCTCCAAGCGATGCGCTCTCAATAGCGTCACGCCTTTCTCCGACAGACATTCTGCTGTGTATTACCGCCGATACGATTCCCAAAGCGTTTTCAAATCGAGAAATTGTTTGCGGCGTAAGCGAAATCTCCGGCACCAAAATTATTACCGACTTCCCCTCCGAAAGCATTCTTCGGGCGACCTCTATATAAACGTGAGTTTTACCGCTTCCGGTAATTCCAAAAAGCAAAAACGGCTTTTTCAAATCGGGATTTAATATGGTTTCTACCGCGCTTTTCTGTTCTTGCGAAAGCGTAATATCTTTACTTTTGAAATCCAATCGTTCAACACCCGCTTCACGATAAATTTTCTCAGTTTTACGAACAATATCTCCGTTTTTTATCTTTTTTCGTAAATAATAATCGCTTATATTCAACATTTCTTTTATTTTCTGCGCCGAAAATCCTACGCTTTCAGAAGAATTATTTATATAATAAAGCGTAACTTCTTTTTCCTTTTTGTTTGCGATGCTTTTATTAAAAATCGGTTTTAATATTTTATTAAAAGGGCAATGATAATAATGTGAAATCCACCGATAAAATTTTATTATATATTCGCAATTATAATTATTCTGCGAAATTTTAAGCGTTTCTATTTCTTTAAGATTCTCAATTTCCGAACGGTTTTTCAGTTTAACGACTAATCCCCAAATTTTTATATTGCGAAACGGCACCCTTACGTTCATCCCGATTTTTATTTCGTTTTCGTAAATTTCAGGAACAATATAGTCAAACACGCCGTCAACCGCTATAGGAAAAACTATCTCGGCAATCATTATATTTCCGCACAAATAATACTGTCAAGCGTATTGCCGCACAAACATTTTCGGGTAGCGCAATCCGCCGCGTATCGGGCGGCGTCGGGCGGCGTTTCTCCTTTGAGAATCGCCGCAATAAACGCCCCGTTAAAAACCGACCCGGAATAAGAAAAATATCCTTCGTTTCCCACTTTTTCCACTGGAATTTCCACAATTGTCGGCGCCATATTTCTTGAATCGTTAAGATAACCGAGGAATACGCTTTCTCCCGCATTTCTAACCGCCGCATACTGAACTCCGTTTTCCAACAAAATACCTGCGACCACTGACGGATTATCGGCGCCAAAAATAGGAATAGTTTCTCGAGAAGCGACAGAAATAGAGAAAAAATCAATAAACGGCAAAAGCATCCAAATCGTTTCTCTAAGGTACGACAAATTATGCCTGTGCAAACGTAAATTCGGATCAAAAGCAACCATTTTATTATTGTTATGCGCATAAAAAAAACTCTCAAAAACAAAAGACCGCGCCTCTTTAGACGAAAGCGTAAATCCGCTTGAAGCATAAATCGTTCTGCTGTTATTCAGCAATTCTATGTTGGCGTTCGACGGTAAATTATTGTAGAAACCTCCCGTATGAGTATAAAACGACTCGCGTAATTCGTTATCTGAATTTGAAATAATTTCTATCCCGTTATAGCCGATATCGGACAAACAATAATCTGTTTTTATATTATTTTTTTTCAATGTTTCCATAATTAAATTTTCGTAAGGATCTTGTGCGATTACCGAATAAAGTCCGCTGTTAAGCCCGCATTTGGCTAACGTCGCCGCAACAAAAATATCGCTTCCGCCGACACTAGGATTTTCAAGTCTTGCATTCGCAATATCACAATCTTTAATTATATATTGAACCATAGGCTTGCCAAAAACCGTCAAATCATATTTTTTATCCACAAGCCCCCCCCCTTTATAAACCGAATTTTGTGATAATCTCCGTCAAGACGTTAAGATCTTCGACATTTTTTATTACATGAAAATCATCGTTGGAAATGGTAAGCACCGCAGGTTTTTTGGCAAAAGAAATAATGTCCGTCGCGGCAAATCCGATTTTAGACGATAAATCAATTCCTTCCAAAATAATTTTCGGCGGCGTCGCGTAATCCGACATTTCAACGTTTTTCAACAAATCGATGTCAAAAACATAAAATCCGGTGTTATACGGCAAAAATTTTCCATTTTCGTCTTTTACTTTATAAGTATCACAAGTTCGCATGTTTTTTTCGACAATACGTAAATTAAAATCGCCGTCGTTTTTTACGGAAACAAAAGTTCCATACGGGTCGTATTCGGGAAAGTTTTCCCGCAAAATTCCAATCCCCAAACCGTCGTAATTTAATCCGGCGGCGGCAATAACGGGAAGTATCCGTTTTGAGTAAACCGCCGTCCCTTGTAAAACGATTATTTTTTTTATTCCGTTTTTTTCAAGATTTTCTAAAATCGATTTCCCGTTTTTCTGCGGCTCTTTAAGCTTCGCTATAGGGCCGCCCGTTTCATCCGGATTCTTGACGGGTTTTATTTCCGAACCGTTTATCTCAAACACTATTTTGTCGTCGCAAGTAAGATGGAATCGTTCGTTTTGAGCGATAATTTCAATATTTTTTACGCCGAAATTCGCATTTTCCGATAAAATTTTCGGAATAATTTCATCCGTATCCGAATTTTTCGGTCCCGTCGTTATTATCGTCGGAATTTCGTAATTTATGGATTTTGACAATTCGGCTATCGTTTTAAGGTTTACTTCCAATGCGCCGAATTTGAATTTCGTGTTTGGAATCGGAAACGTCGCTTTCGTAAAGTCTCTCAAATCGTCTTTGGAATAACCTCTTTCTTCAAGCGATAAACGGAGTCTTTCTCCTTCACCGCCCGCCATTATCAAAACCGCATATTTTTTTATATCCTGTAAATTTACCGAAATCTGCGAATAATCTATGCGCTGCGGATATTTTTGCCGCGCGCCCAAAAGGATATTTTTTGCGGCTATACCGTTCTCAATCGCTTTTGTTTTTTGCCGTCTTTGTTTGCAAAACTCTTCAAAAGAAACATTTTCCCGTAAATATTTTTCTATTTTCGCTTGCTGCGAAATATCGTAATTTTCGTAATTCCAAACGAAGCGCTCTATTTTTTCTTTATCCCACGGCATATACTTTCCCCTTACCTGCTTAAACGAAAATAATAAATGCATATTAACTATTGCAATCTCGGCACCGCGTCAAGCAAAATTTTCGTATATTCGTTTTTCGGATTATTCACAACTTCTTCGCAATCTCCTTCTTCGACAATTTTTCCCATGTACATAACGGCGACACGGTCGGCAATATGATTTATAACGGCGAGATCGTGTGAAATAAACAAATAAGAGAGCATAAATTCGTTTTTCAAATCCTGCATAAGATTCAGAATCTGCGCCTGAATTGAAACGTCAAGCGAAGAAACCGGTTCGTCGGCAATAATCAGTTTAGGTTTAACCGACAACGCTCTCGCAATCGAGATTCGCTGACATTGTCCGCCGGAAAATTGATGCGGATAGCGATTCAGTGAATTTTTGGCGATTCCTACGCAGTCTATCAATCTTTCAATTTCATTTTTTCGCTCAATCTTATCAAATTTTGTGTGAATCTTTAACGGCTCTTCCAAAATATCAAAAATTGTCTGACGCGGATTTAACGAACTTATAGGATCCTGAAAAATTATTTGCATTTTACTGCGGTATTTCTTAAGTCCGCCGAAACTAATATCCGTAATGTCGTTACCGTCAAGAATTATTCGCCCCGAAGCGGGATTTATCAAGCGTATCGCGGTTTTACCGAGCGTAGTTTTTCCGCAACCGGATTCGCCGACCAAACCTAAAACTTCGTTGTCGTTTATCTTAAGCGAAACGTTATCCACCGCGCGCAAGACCTGTTTTTCGGAACTTAACGGCGAATTTTTCAATGAAAAATCGACCGTAATGTTTTTTAATTCAAGCATAAATTCCTTAAATCGCTGTATTGTCCTAAAAAACATAAAATTTTATTTAAAATACGCTTATCGCCTTAGTTTGTGCAACATACACGTATATAATTCCCGTATTTTACTTTTATTTTTAAAAAGGTTTTCGCAAATATTATATTTACTTTAGAATTTAACTTGAAGCCATGATTACTTTTTTAATATAAGCGTTGTATTTTTGGCAGGAATTGCGATTAAAGATATATTTTCAAAAGGTGTGGAAGTTGACAAGTTTTGTCGGATTGGGTTTGTCTGTTTTCTTTTGTATTTTGGGAATTGTTTTTATTGCTATAAACAAGGAAGGGTAATATGAATGATATAAACATGATAATTTTCAGTATTTCTATTATTGTAGTGGCGTTTTTTTCCGTAGTCTTTATTAATTTCGCGGACAAAAAGAAAAAAATGTAACCGTTCGGAGAAAACAGTGTTTAATTACTCAAAAAACTTGACTTTTACCGCGGCGAATAGTATTTTTACTGAGTACCTTTTGAGGTCTTCGGTCAAATGAAATAATTTCAAAAATTTTTTCCGTTCCTTTTTTCCTGAAAAATATACTTCCAAAATATTTGAAAAATCTTAAAGAAAACCTAAAACATACTCTTTCTACATTTGAAAAACCGTTATTCGCAAAAATTTTATCAAGAATATACACTTTTATGTTACACAATTGTTTCGCTAACGCTCGCAATGACGAACACATCCGACACGGCACAAACCGTCATTACGATGAGCAAGAGCGACGAAGCAAACTATAGACGGATATGTAAGAGAAAATTATTTAAAAAGAGGGGTGTTTATGCAAAACAAAGGCAAAATTCTAAAAGTAGTAGTGGCATTGATGATTGCCGCACAGATGTTATCGGCGGCGATAGACATCACCGCTAAGTTCACCGACCCGTACTTTAAGGCGAAAGTGTATTGGGAAATAGAGAAAACCTCACCCGCCGCAATACTTGACAGTGATGTAAGCGATATTACAAGGCTTTATCTTTATGTTGGAATGATAACTTCCCTTACAGGTATAGAATATTTTACCGCTCTGACATCGTTGAATTGCTCCGGCAATCAACTGACAACACTGGATGTGTCGAAGAATGCTGCCATGGAGGTGTTGTCTTGCTCCAACAATCAACTGACTGAACTTGACGTGTCGAAAAATACCAAAATTATCTATCTTAATGTGACAAATAATTATTTCACCGGAGAAGATAAAATATCGGCTTGGACAAATCAACAACTACTTTAATTTTTGGTACGCAGAACGATCCGTCAAATCTTACAAATTCGATTAAAAACATGACTGTAAAAAAGGAAATAACTATTTCGTTTGCGGGAATAAAAAACGGGCAGATAAATCTTAATCTTAAAGAGGGTAATTATACCGCCGAACTTTACAATTTACAGGGACGTTTGATAAACAGAGCAAAAATAAGCTCGATAAACGGCGTAAATTCAACAGGTATTAAAACCGATAATTTAGCAAAATGAAATATATTCATTTTAAACCTTAAACAAGCAGGCATATCGGTATTAAAACAGAAGGTGAGAATTTAGGGTAAAAAATGGATACTAAAAAACAAAAGTGGATACTAAAAGTGGATACTAAAAAGTATCCACCCCCCCCCCCCCCCCCCCCCCTACATACAAGCGGAGTTCGAGAGATTTCGGGAGAGATTTTTTAATAAGTCGCTTTTTTTGTCTAAATTGTGTATAGCCGCTTGAGA
>JAIRUI010000009.1 GCA_031254455.1 Chitinispirillales bacterium
AGTCAAAAAATCAACTTACTTTAATATCATAATTTTTCGAAATTATATTTCAAATTTGTTTTATACTTTCTTAAGATTTACAAATCTCCGTTCACAAAAATTTCATATAGAAATATACAATACCTTTAGATTTTTTGCGTTTTGCGCTTATATTCGCAAAATTAAGAAGATAATTAAAAAAGCAAAAGAGAAAAAAATGTTTAAAATAGATAAATATGCGAAAGTGTATAAAATAGCGGGGACGTTTTGGATGTTTCTTACAAGATTTTGCGCCCAGCGATTTATCGCTTTAAAGGGTATTATACCCGAGCGCAAAAAATTCTGTAAAATAGTGGTGCTGTAAATTTTACTTCCCGCAATCGATAATTGATTGGCAAATTCCCTTGGGGGAATTTCGCAGGGGTTGGCGTTGGGGAAAATAAAATGACGATACACGCATTTACTGTCATTGCGAGGAGCAAAAGCGACGAAGCAAACCAGAAGACAGCAAAGCGGAATGTGGACAATTTGATTGCTTCGCTAACGCTCGCAATGACGGAAAAGAAAAGTTTGCAATGATGAAAGAGTGCGCTTGCAACGACGGGAAAGATAGAAATGGATACATGGTTACACAATATTACAATTTTTCTAGGAGGTTCGTTATGAACAAAAACAAAAAGAGAACAGGAGTTCTCAACACCACAAAAGCGGCGACGCTTACCGCAATCTTAGGCTTATGCCTGACAACTGCCTCGTGGGCGGCACAAAAAACCGTAAGTATTACCGGTTTGCCAGCAGCCACCGCAACGGCGCTGCAAACGGCTTTCGGTACTCCGGTATCCGGCGACACTGTTACGGTTACGGGAACTTTTAATCCTACGACAGCGCAAAGCATCACTATTCCCGCAGGCGTTTATGTTATCTGGAAGGCGAGTATTTCTACCGCTACACAAAGTATTCAAATGTTCACCGTAAACGGCGATGGAACATTTGAACTGGCAGACGGCGGAATCATTTCATATAATCGTAATGATACTTATTACCCATTAATTGTAAACGGAAACGTAAAACTTATACTTAACGGCGGTACTTTGTATAGTCAAAGAAATGATGCTAATTACATGTTGATGACAACCGCAACTAACGCAATAGTTGTTAATAGCGGTAATTACACCGGAGATTATCGCAGGGTATCAATAGGCGCCTGCAAAAGTTTTGAAATAAACGGCGGAAGTATTTACGGTATTGGCAGTAATACCACTGCCGGCTGTGTTTATAACTTTAACGGCGGAACTGTTGGAACAAGTATTATATATATTTACAGCAGCGGCGGTGTTTATAATATAAACGGTGGAACCATTTATGGCTTTTATAGTCAATCCAGCGACAATGTCACCATAAACATAAACGGCGGAACTGTTACAAGCGGTGTTAATTTCAACAACATCGCGACCAACAAAGTTATTGTAAAGGGCGGGGTAACGGGAGCGATATCATCGTTAGAATCCGTTGACATTCAAGGCGGCAGAGTAACGGGAACGGTAAGTTCTTCCAAAGACATAAGCGTAAGCGGCAATGCCGAGATTGACGGTGTACCGTCGGCAGGCGCCGGAGCCCTTATGGCAGACGGCAACGTAAACATTAAAGACAAAGCAACGGTATTTGTCAACTCGGGCAATGCAATTAGCGTAACCGGACAAAAAAGCAAGGTAACGCTTGAAGGCAATTGCAGCGTAAGCGGCGGCGGTTCTGCTTCAGGAATTTCCGGCAACGGCTCAGACGTGGCGGTAGAGGTAAAAGGGCAGGCAAAAATGGACTTTACCAGTGGCAGTGCAATATTTCTTTCTGGAACAAACTCTAAAGTAACGGTCAGCGGCGGCGAAATAAAAACGACTTCCGGCACGGCGATCTATACTCACGGCGACAAAAGCGTGGTAACGGTCAGCGGCGGAAGAGTCGAGGCGACAACGGGCTTGGCTATTTCTAATACGGGTAACGGCAGTTCGTCTAATATTACCGGTGGTACGGTTTTTGCTTACGGAAGCCAGATAAGAGGCTTGCGTAACGTTATAGACAGCCCGAATTTCACCGAACCTACGGGCACAGGCACGGTAATCGCCTTTGACGCGGAAAAGAGCGCGCGCTCATATTTGCGCGGCGACGCACTCGACATAGTTAAACTTCCTCTTACTGCGGCTGCTTCATGGGATAAGGGCGATCATTCGGACGGTATAGACTATGCCAACGGAGCGAATACAGGCTTTATAGAAGTTCCCGAAGTGGCGGTAAACAAACGCGCGGCTGCTATGGCTAATCTGACCTTTGCCATCCCCGCAGGAAAAGTATATAACGGCACTGCTCAGGGAATCGGAAACGTAACCGGAGCGTCTGGCGTAGGCACGATTACCGTTAAATATAACGGAGTAACAAGCACGCCCGTCAACGCAGGAAGTTATCTGGTCAGCGCGGACGTTGCGGAGGGAGATTACTACGGCTCGGCAATGGGTGTCGCACTTGGAACTTATGTTATAGGTAAGGCAAACGGCGTTGCGGTTGCGGCTCCTTCGGCAGAAAACAGAACGCAGACAAGCGTAAAAATCAATCCGGTATTGACTCCGATAAGCGGACAGTCTATCGAGTATTCGTATAGCACGATAGAAACGGCTCCCGCAGAAGGTTGGCAGACGGGTTTGACATTCGGCGACTTGTCGCAAAACACCATTTACTACTTCTTTGCCCGTTCTCAGGAGAATGGCAACTATAAGACTGGAACAGCGTCATCGACGGCGATAAGAACGCTTGACGACGGCGGTTACGGCGGACCTACCTTTGCGGTAAGCGTAAACAGCGGTACTGCAAACAAGACTGTTGCGGCACAGGGCGACGCAGTAGCAATTACGGCGGCGACCGCTCCGGCAGGCAAGGTGTTTGACAAATGGACAAGCAATGACGGTGTGATATTTGCCAATGCAACTTCGGCAAGCACAACCTTTGCAATGCTTGCAAAAGCGGTAACGGTAACGGCAACGTTTAAGAATCTTCCGGTAAACGAATACGTGATAACCGTTCAAAACGACGGCACAGGCACGGCAAACACCAGTGCCAATTCGGCAGCGGCAGGCACGACGATAACACTTACTGCGACAGCGGGCGCCGGATATGTATTTGACGCTTGGGAAGTTGTAAACGGTGGAATAACGCTTGACAATGCGTCGGCGATTATGACGGCGTTTAATATGCCTGCAAATGCGGTAACGGTGAAGGCGACGTTCAAGAGCGACGGCAAAACATCAATCTTTAAGAATGCCGACAAAGGCGACGCTAACAGCGGTATCAAAGCACTTCAGGGCGGTATAGTATCGAATATTGTGTCGCAGACGGCGGATATTTCCGTAACGCTTCCCAATGGCGAGAGAGTCTCGGAAGTGAAGGTGGTAGTTTACGACAACATCGGCAACGTAGTGTTTGAGAGAAGTGAGCACGGCAACAGCGTTACATGGAACTTAACGAACAATGCGGGCAGAAATGTGGCCAACGGGAGTTACTTGGTGGTAGCCGAAGCGAAGAACGTTAAGGGAGTTGCGAAAATGTATTCTAAGAAGTTGGGTGTGAAGAGATAATTAAGCGGTTATCTTGATAGTTTATGATGAGCGGGATGTAGAAATACGTCCCGCTTTTGTTTTTCGGCGGATGGTATATTTGGCGGTGTAGTATTTATTAGTTTATTAAATCTGGTAGATAATAAATGGAAAAAGAAACGGAAATGTTGTTACAGGACTTGATTAAGCGGCAAGCAGAGGCAAGAGATCAGATTAAAGAAAACGCCAAAGGTTTTGCCGAGTTGAGGGAGCAACAAAAGAAAATCGCAGAAGAAAGCGAAAAACGTTCAAAGAAAATTGATGAGAAATTGGACAGACTTAACGAAATAGTGAACAGGGTTAACAATAATATCGGTTATCACGCAGAACAGTATTTTCAAACCGTATTTGAAAAGAAATTATCTTTTGGAAAAGAAACGTATTATTATATGCTCCCTAATTTGAAATATAGTAGAAAGGGGAAATCAGCGGAATTTGACATTGTTTTGGTTAACGGCGAATCAGTTGCGATTATTGAAGCGAAAAACAGAATACATCCGGATTTTATTAAAGAAATAGCGTTAAATAAAGTGTCACAGTTTCGTGAATACTTCCCTATCTATGAGAATTACAAATTATATCTTGGAGCGGCGGGTTTTTCGTTTGACGAAAGCGTAGTTAAAGAAGCGAAAGTTTACGGTATAGGAATAATCCGTCAAGTCGGCGACGCGGTAGAAATAGACGATAGAGACTTGAAGGTTTATTGAGAACTGTTGCGGAATACGACAAATTAAATCCGATAGAAATAATTAAAGGAACGATAAAATAAGAATGCAGGAAAGTTGGAAAACGAAAGGAATTTTTATGTTAAAAGCGGCGATTGTTATGGGTTCACAATCCGATAACCATATTTCGGATAAAGTAGAAGAGATATTTAAAGAGTTTGGCGTCGAATACGAATTGTCGGTGATTTCGGCGCACAGACATCCTGTAAAAATCAAAAAATTTGCGAAAAATCTTGAGAAAAACGGTTTCGGCGTCGTGATTGCGATAGCCGGGCTTGCCGCACATCTGCCGGGAGTGGTCGCAAGTTTAACGGCTTTACCGGTAATAGGGGTGCCTGGAGACGGCGGTCCTATGCAGGGACAGGACGCGCTGTATTCTATAGTTCAAATGCCTGCGGGTATTCCCGTAGCGTGCGTCGGAATCGGAAACGGAAAAAACGCGGCGCTTTTGGCTGTACAGGTTTTGGCGACGGCAAACGACGGTTTGAAAAACAAACTGAAGGAATTTCGTAAAAAATTCGGCGATGATTCGGAATAATCTTTTTGGAATAATTTTTAATGCAAAACAAAAAAATCGAACTTCTTGCGCCTTGCGGAACGATTGAGGCGTTTCACGCGGCGCTTGACGGCGGAGCGGATGCTGTTTATTTGGGGCTTGGAAATTTTAACGCGCGCCAAAGACAGAAGAATTTTACCGCACAGACGCTTTCGTATGTGATTCCGTACGCTCAGAAAAAAGGCGTAAAAGTTTATATTACTATGAATACGCTGGTAAAAGACGGTGAAATACCGCTTTTTATAAACGACTGCACGATTTTGAAGCAATTGAAGCCCGACGCGCTGATAATTCAGGATTGGGGAATGGCGGCGATGTTGAAAAAGTATTTCAGCGAAATTCCGTTGCATGCAAGTACGCAAATGGCGATTCACAATAGTATGCAAGTGAAATTTGCGCAGGATTTCGGCATTTCTCGGGTAGTGCCCGCAAGAGAACTTACGCTTTCGGAAATAAGAAAAATCAAAAATAAAACCGTGTGTGAAATTGAACTCTTTGTGCATGGAGCGTTGTGTTATTCTATTTCCGGTCGATGTTTGGCGTCGTCGTATTTGGGCGGCGCAAGCGGAAATCGCGGACATTGCACACAAGCTTGTCGAAGGTTTTACAGCGAAACGCCGCAAAAAAAAGGATTTTATTTTTCACCGAAAGATTTTTGGGCTATCGACTTTTTGGAAGAATATCAAAACATAGGAATTTCATCGCTGAAAATCGAAGGACGAATGAAAGGCGCCGAATACGTTTATTCTGTGGTAAGCGCGTATCGCGATTTTATTGATGAGAAAATTGATTTGGAAACGGCGAAAGAACGGCTTTCACACGATTTTGGACGGCAAAAATGTACTTTTTTGTTGAATGGAGAAAATTCTACCGCGGTAGTTTCGGCGGCTCGTCAGGCGGGAACTGGAAATTATGCGGGGAAAATTGCAGGCATTGACAAAAGAGGAATTATTTTGGAATCGGACGGCGAAATTCCGCAAGTCGGCGACCGTCTGCGTTTTCATTCGGTTGACGGTGAAGAAGGCGGGGTAGTAAAAGTTGAAGAAGTTATCGCCGAAGAAAACAGCAAATTGATTCGACTTATTGTCGATGGGGATTTCAAGATAAACAGCGATGGCGCACTTTTTATTATTTCGCGAAAAAATCCGATGATTAAGCAGTGGAAAACACGGAAAATTCATGTAAATCCACGAAAATTTGATGTAAAAAAAGGTATTCCAGCCGGAAAAATTATGTCCGAAATTGACAGAAATATAAATCCGAACGGGAAACCGCATCTTTTTTTACGCGGCGACAGCGTAGAGTGGATTAAACAGTTCAAATCCGTCAAAAATGCGAATTACATTTTGAGTGTATCAAAATCGACTTACGAAATTGACTTTACAAAAGAAAAATTGAAAGGCTTTGTTTCTCAAATTATTATCGCTCTTCCGCAGTTTATTCCCCAAGGCGATATTTCATTTTGGAAAAGCGCAGTTGAAAATTATAAAAAAAACGGAATTTCAAAATTTATGATTTCAAATTTGGGCGACAAAGAATTTTTTGGAAAAGACGATAAAATTTATGCCGACTATCCGCTTTGGACTATTAACAGATATACGCAGAAAATGCTTGAAGACTATGGATTTTACGGGTTTTCGTACTCGCCGGAAGACGATATTTTAAATCTGAAACGAAACGGAAACAATGACGGGCTTTTTTGTATTTTTATGAAAATTCCGCTTTTTGTTTCGCGTATAAAACCGGTTTTACAGGATGGGAAATTGGTTTGCGACTCAATGAACGAAAGATTCTTTATAAAAATTAAAGATAATTGTTCCTATCTTTTAAGCGGAGACGTTTTGGGATTAACTCACAGGGTTGATAAATTGTCGGAATTAGGGATAAAAAAATTCGTCTTGGATTTTTCGTTTTTCCCGCCAGGCGATACGACGCTTTTCAGAAACGTTTTGACAAGTTATGAACGCAGAAACCGTATAAGCGGCAGTGTTTTGTTTAATCACAAGGGCGGATTGAAATAACAGTTGGTTAACAATTCGTTCTCTTTTTTCTCCGACCATGAATCTACTACCGTGATTGGAAGGGCAATTTGCGGATAAATCAGTTTCTTTCCTCCTCCGAACGCCGCGAAATTTCCGACAATCTCCGCAACGCATCCAAGTCCGCCGATGTGGCTGACTATCAGCGACGGGTCGATTGAATTGTTTTCAATTAGTTGCAGCGCTCTGCGAATATCTTCGCCCGAGGCTCCCGAACTTCCTACAATATGGTGGCGTTGATAATGAATGTTGTGAAAGTTTATGGGAACGTTAAATTCTTTTTCAAAAGGTCCGGCAAAAAAATTCAAGCAGCCGTCAAACGACAAAAGTAACATTCCCAAATCTACCAAATCGCGCGAAGGGGCAAAAACTACTACATCGTCGATGGTTCCGGCAAGAGAGCGGACAAAATTTTCATCTTGCGAAGAATACGTTTTTATCCTGCCGTCGTTTTTTATTATTTCACACATTGATTTAAGTTTTTCCGGATTTCTGTCGTAAATCAAAAGTTTTGCGAATTTATGCGATTTTTCTCTCCACAATTGCACGGCAAGTTTTCCCATATTCCCGGCGCCGCCCAAAAATATAGTGGTTCCTTCGGGTTTATTTCCGTAAATAGGCTTGAAACTTTCTTGTTTTGTGTGGTACTGCGTTCTAAAAGCTGCAATTATGCAACCGAGCGGTTCTGCAAGTGCCGCCTTGTAAAATCCTTTCCCTGAAAATTCTATAATTGCGCCGTTCTCATAAAATTGTTTGGGAATCTTTATTTTAGTCGCATATCCGCCGGTTTCGCCAAAGGAATGTCCCATAGCCTGCCACTCAAATCCGGTTTCATATACCATCGGTTGAACGATAATGCTCTTACCGACAAGCGTTTTATCTACTCCGTCGCCTACAGCGCTTACTTTTGCGCAAAACTCGTGTCCCAAAATTACCGGATTTTGCAAAAGATTTTTGGGAACTCTGTTGTGTTCCTGTCCTAGTTGTGCGACCTTGCAGCAAGAAGCGCAAACTGCGCAACAAATTACGTCTGCGAGAATTTCGTGTTCTTTCGGCGGCGAAATATATATCGTTTCGCGACGTAAATCACGCTTCCCATATAATCTTATTGCATCTGATTCCATAATATACGCTATTTTTAAATAATAATGTTTTTCTAAGCGGTTTTGAAACTTTCCATACGTTTTGCGAACAAAAACGTATGTTCTTTCCTCTTTCGTTTCTTTTCACTTATTATAGTATAATATAATATTTTGTACACCATGCCATAGCCGAATTTGTTTGTCATGCCATTATCTTTATTTGCCGGATAAATTGAAAAAAATCAGGTTTTTAAGCAAATTGTCAAGGGAATAAATTATATTTATCAATATGTTGCTATTATTACAAACAATTAAAGAACGGAGGGTGTGAGATGGCGGATGCTCTGCTTCCAATGCCGCAGGATTTGATTGAATTTATTAAAGAATGGAAAATCAAACCCGGCAATCTTATTATGGTGCTTCACAAGGTTCAGGAACATTACGGGTATATACCGCACGAGGTGGCGGTTGAGGTGTCAAAAATACTGGAAACGCCTCTTGCAAAAATCTACGGAGTCGCTACGTTTTATCATTTGTTCTCTCTCAAAAAACCCGGTAAACACAAAATTGCCGTGTGTATGGGAACCGCGTGTTATCTTAAAGGGGCGCAAGGGCTTCTTGATGAAATTGACGCTATTATCGGGTGCAAATCGGGTGAAGTGTCTGCTGACGAGAAATTTAGTGTAGATGCGGTTAGATGTATAGGTTGCTGCGGGCTTGCTCCTGTGATGACGATTGACGGAAAAGTATTCGGGAGCGTAACCTCCGACAGGATTGCGGAAATTATCGCCCCATATCAAAACGATGAAGTAAATTGAGGAGAAAGTTATGGCTAAGTTAACACTTGCAGACCTTAAAAAAATCCGCGATGAAAAAAATAAAGAAATGACTCGTCGCGACACGGATAAGGATGTTCAGATTATTGTAGGAATGGGAACTTGTGGAATCGCCGCCGGAGCAAAAGAGACGTTTTCGGCATTCGTTGACGAACTTGATAAAAGCAATATTTCCGACGTAATGGTAAAACAAACCGGTTGTATGGGATTTTGTTCTGTCGAGCCGACGGTCAGGGTTACCGCTCCGCAAATGCCTGACACTATTTACAATAACGTATCGGCGGAAATTGCCCGAAGAATTGTAAAAGAGCATATTATCGGTAAAAAATTAGTAAGCGAATATGTTTTTGATAACCCGTCACGCGACATTATCGCACAGTAATTGAAAGGTGAAAAATAATGGCGTATAAAAATTATTGTTTGGTTTGCGGCGGAACCGGTTGTAATGCTAATACCGGCGAAGAAATTTATCATGAATTGATAAAAAAAGCAAAGGAACTAGGTGTAGAAAACGACGTGCAGATTGTTAAAACCGGATGTTTTGGTTTCTGCGAAAAAGGCCCGATTGTTAAAATTCTTCCGGAAGAGGCGTTTTATGTTCATGTAAAACCGTCAGACGCCGAAGAATTGATTAAGGAACATATTATTAAAGGTCGTATTGTTGAGCGATTGCACTACAGTGAAGACGGTCAGGATGTACAGGAGCGCGGCAAAATAGACGATATGAGGTTTTATCAGAAACAGTATCGTATCGTTTTGAGAAATTGCGGATTTATAAATCCTGAAGATATTGAAGAATATATCGGTCGTGAAGGTTATCAAGGTTTGGCGAAAGCGCTTACCGAAATGACGCCCGACCAAATTATTGAAGAACTTAAAATTTCCGGTTTGCGCGGACGCGGCGGTGCGGGATTTCCGACTTGGATGAAGTGGAATTTCACAAAACAGGCGCAGTCCGACGTTAAATATATCGTTTGCAATGCGGACGAAGGCGACCCTGGTGCGTATATGGACAGAAGTACAATTGAGGGTGATCCGCACAGTGTCATTGAGGCTATGACCATCGGTGCAAAAGCGATCGGCGCATCTCAGGGTTTTGTGTATATTCGCGCAGAATATCCGCTGGCTATTCATCGATTGGAAGTCGCAATGAAACAGGCGCACGAATACGGATTGCTCGGTAAAGATATTTTGGGAACCGGTTTTGATTTCGAAATAGAAATTCGTTTGGGTGCAGGAGCGTTTGTCTGCGGCGAAGAAACCGCTTTGATCGCTTCCATTGAAGGTGAACGCGGAATACCGAAACCTCGTCCGCCGTTTCCTGCGGTTAAAGGACTTTGGGGCAAACCGACTTTGATTAATAATGTTGAAACATACGCGAACATTCCTATGATTATTCTTAAAGGCGGGAATTGGTTTGCAAGTGTCGGAACGGAAAAGTCAAAAGGGACGAAAGTGTTCGCTCTTACCGGTAAAATCAAAAATTCAGGACTCGTTGAAGTGCCGATGGGAACAACGCTTCGTGAAATTATTTATGATGTCGGCGGCGGAATTAAAAACGGCAAAAAATTTAAGGCGGTTCAAACAGGCGGTCCTTCGGGCGGAGTTTTGACTGCGGATAAACTTGATACGCCGATTGATTTTGACAATCTTGTCTCGGCTGGTTCAATGATGGGTTCCGGCGGTATGATTGTTATGAACGAAGACGATTGTATTGTGGATATTGTTCGGTTTTATCTTGATTTCTCGGTTGACGAAAGCTGCGGGAAATGTTCTCCTTGTCGTATTGGCGGAAGAAAGTTACTCAATATTCTCGACAAAATAGTTGACGGTAAGGGTGAAATGAGCGACATTGATAAAATCAAAGAAATTTCTACCGCTATGCGCCGTTCGTCTCTCTGTGCTTTGGGGCAGACGACGCCTAATCCGGTATTGTCGATTATAAATCTTTTTTGGGAAGAATTACTTGCGCATATAAAAGATAAAAAGTGTCCTGCCGGCAAATGTAAGAAATTGTTGTCGTTCAGTATTGTCCGTGATACGTGTATCGGTTGCGGTGTTTGTGCTAAAAAATGTCCTGCGAATGCGATAATACCTGAGAATTGCGAGCCGCTTCCGGGTAAAAAGAAACCGCCGTATTTTATCGACATAAATAAATGTGTCAAATGCGGTGAGTGTTTGACGGCTTGTAAATTCAAATCGGTTGTTAAGTTATAAGAAGGAGTAAAAATAATGGCGATTACCTGTAAGATAGACGGTATTGATGTTTGTGTCCCGGATGATACGAGCATTCTTAACGCAGCAAAAAAAGTAGGAGTAAAAATTCCGGCATTGTGCTATCATCCCGATTTGAAAGCGTGGGCTGCCTGCGGAATTTGTGTTGTAAAAATGAAAGGTTCACCGAAACTTATGAGAGCGTGCGCCGCTCCGGTGGAAAACGGCAAAGAATATATTACTCGCGATGCGGAACTTGTAGAAGCAAGAAAAGCGGTATTGCAGTTGATTTTGAGTAATCATCCAAATGATTGTTTGCATTGCGGCAGAAGCGGAAATTGCGAATTGCAAACGCTCGCGGCGGATTTCGGTATTCGAGAACAGCCGTTTAAGACGGATTTTGTTCCGCTTCCCAAAGATGATTCTACGACTTCAATCGTGCTTAATCCTGAAAAATGTATTAAATGCGGGCGTTGCGTTTTGGTTTGCCAGCAAATGCAGGGAGTTTATGCTTTAGAATTTATAGGAAGGGGCGAAAATACTCGTCTCGCTCCTGCCGCCGATGTAAAATTGGCGGATTCTCCATGCATCAAATGCGGACAATGTTCGGCTCATTGCCCTGTCGGCGCAATTTATGAGAAAGACGAAACCGCGAAAGTGTTTGAAGCTTTGTCCGACCCGCAAAAGCACTGTGTAGTACAGATTGCTCCGGCGGTAAGAGTTGCTGTAGGTGAGGCGTTTGGATTAGAATCCGGACAGTTGCTTACGGGGAAAATATATTCGGCGCTTCGCCGTTTGGGATTTGACAAGGTTTTCGACACAAACTTTGCGGCTGACCTCACAATTATGGAAGAGGGAACGGAATTTATTCATCGTTTTACGCAAGCGCCGCAAGAACTTCCTCTTATAACTTCGTGCTGTCCGGCGTGGGTAGATTATATGGAAAAATACGCAAACGATTTGATTCCAAATTTCTCTACTTGCAAATCGCCTCAGCAAATGGAAGGGGCGATGATTAAGACATATTACGCGCAAAAAGCGGGAATCGACCCGAAAAATATAGTCGTCGTAAGCATTATGCCTTGTACCGCAAAAAAGTTTGAAGTTCAAGCGAATGACGATATGAGTTCGGCGGTAAAAGGTTCGCCGGACGTTGATATCGCTATTACGACGCGCGAGTTGGCGCGAATGATTAAACAGGCTGGAATTGATATTCTTTCGCTTAAAGAGGAAGAAGTTGATTCGCTTCTTGGAACTTATACCGGCGCTGGAACGATTTTCGGCGTTACTGGTGGAGTTATGGAAGCGGCTTTGAGAACCGTTGTCGCGAAAGTTTCTGGTAAAGAGCTTCCTAAAGTCGAATTTGACGCTCCGAGGGGTATGGACGGCGTAAAATCTGCGCAACTTGACGTAGATGGGAAAAAAGTCCGTATTGCCGTAGCTCATGGGATGGTAAATATAGAAACTGTACTTAACGAAGTCCGCGAAGCGAAAAAGGCGGGCAAAGAGCTTCCGTATCATTTCATTGAAGTTATGGCTTGCCGAGGCGGATGCATCGGCGGGGGAGGGCAGCCGCAAGGCGCTACCGACGAAGTCCGTGCAAAAAGAACGACGGGAATGTACAAGGACGATGAAATTTCAAAAATTCGCTGTTCGCACCATAATCCTGAGGTTCAAAGCGCATACAAAGACTTTTTGGGTGAACCAAATTCGCATAAATCGCACGAACTGCTTCATAGAACGTACGAAAAACGACCGCTTTACAATAGATAAAGGTAGTTTTTATGATTAAACAGCGGAGGTAGAGTAATTTCTGTCTCCGCTGTTGTTTTGTTTGCAGTGTTTTACATTGTGTTCACACTAAACAGGGCGTCAATACACATTGCCAGAAAAATAAATCCGCTGAACACCACATCTAAC
>JAIRUI010000010.1 GCA_031254455.1 Chitinispirillales bacterium
TAGGGATGGTGTCAAGTGAAGAAGATAGTTTTCGGAAATATTGTTCCTTGTAAAAACTGATGGTATGTTATTTATCACTCTTTCGTTCGATCGTAATTTCTTACTATAGAGAATATAATTTATTGTTACGAAGAAAAAGTCAAGGTTTGTTGAAAAATCGTTATAGATTTTTTATTTATTCGATCAGGATACCTGAGAATTTGTGCGGAATCGCACCGGTTTATTATTCCAAATATTATTTTATTGCAAAATTCTCAAAAAAGGAAAAAAATGAATTCAGAATTTCCATACATGGAAGTCGATTTAGACCGGGTCAAAGACAATTTATTTAAGATATGTAAAAAAACATGCAAAAAAACCGAACAGGTAATCGCAGTTGTCAAAGATAATTCCTATGGATTGGGTGCGGCGGCGGTCGCAAAAGTTTTGCAGAATACGGGAGTAGTTTGGTTTGCCGTCGCTGCGGTTGACGAGGCGCTTTTTTTGAGAGAAAACGGTATCACTGGCGATATTTTGGTTTTGGGAATTACCGATGAAAATTGTTTTAAAGCCGCATCACAGCATAATATTACGCTTTCTATTATCGACCGAACGCAGTTATCTGTTATAGAAAAAAATTACAGAGATTGTAATTTCAAATGGCATTTAAATATTGATACGGGAATGCATCGTGACGGAATTATGTACGATTGGATTTTGAACGGTAACACAGAATTTGTCGAAAAATTAGTGAAACTTAAATCTGTAATAAACGGAGTTTACACACACTTTCATTCTTCCGACAGCAAAAAGCAAAAAAGTGTCGTTTTGCAACAAAATAATTTCAAAAAAGCGATTTCCGCTTTGCAAAACGCAGGATTTAATTTTGATATAATTCATGCTTCAAATAGCGGTGCGTGCGCTTATTCAAATGTCGGCGAAAACGAATATATACGTCCGGGAACTCTGCTTTATGGATGCCGTCCGGATCCAAACAGAGATACAGGAATTGATGTTTACGAAGCGGTTAAAATTTGCTCGCGCATAAGTAGTGTTCGATACGTAAAAAAGGGACAAGGCGTAAGTTACGGAAATATTTGGAAAGCGCCGGAAAATACGAAAATCGCAACGATCCAGATAGGCTATGCCGACGGATTCCCAAGAGTGATAAGCAAAACCGCATTCGTGATTATCAAAGGCAAAAAATACCCTGTCGTAGGCCGAATAACTATGGATTACATTATGGCAAATATCGGCAGTGAAACGGAAATAAACGTCGGCGACGAAGTCGTTATCGCCGGAAAAAGCGACAATCTACAGATTAGTGTTGACGAATTGGCGCAAAATGCGCGGACAATCGGATACGAATTAATGTGCAAATTCGGCGGACTTATGAATCACAAATATATTTTGAACGGACAGGTAATTTCATTTCACAAACGTGAATTATTTTAGATAAATTTGCATATAAATAAATTAAAGACGTTTTTTTATAAAATAATTCTAAAGTTTTTTGAAATTATGCCGATATATAAATAGGGTTTGTTGTAAACAATAATACAGGGAGGTATATTATGCGAATTGAAAGTTTAAGTCAATTGGGGATTGGCTCTTTACAGAAGACACTCACGGGTTCAGTTGAGCAGACAAACAAGAAATTAAGTTCGGTTTTGGAAAAATTGGCGACCGGACAAAGAATTAATAGGGCAAGCGACGACGCTGCCGGATTGGCTGTTGCAGAAGGATTGATAACTCAAACACGCGGATTCAAAATGGCTATGAGAAATACAGAAGACGGGGTTTCTGCATTGAATATAAGCGACGGAGCGTCAAACGAGACAACGGCTATTTTGCAACGGCAACGTGAACTTGCGGTTCAAGCGAGAAATGCGACTTTGAGCGACAACGAAAGACAGGCGCTCGACAAAGAATTTCAGCAGTTAACTCAAGAAATGGATAGAATTTCAAACGTTACCAATTTTAATAAACAGGAACTGACAAACGGACAAGGACTTGGTGCGGGCGGTGCACAGTTGCAGGTGGGCGCCAATGAAGGTGAAATGGTCGCTGTTCCGGGTATGGACATTTCAGTTTCAGCGCTTGGAATTTCCGGCTCCAGTATAAATTCCATAAGCGGAGCGGATATGGCGATTACGGCGATCGACAGCGCTCTGGGTGTCGTAAATCAACAAAGAAGCGATGTAGGAGCTATGACGAACCGTTTAGAAAGCACCATTCGGAATTTGCAAACGGCTGACGTTAACACTACCGCGGCGCAATCAATAATTCGCGATCAGGATATGGCTTTGGGAATTGCGGAAATGGTAAAGAATCAAGTTTTAGGCAAATCAGGCATAAATGCTTTTTCGATATTTAACAAAATAAGCGCCGACCATATTTTGGGACTTATTAAATAGGATTTGAAATCAGTTTTACAGGCGATTTCGGTTTATTTTACGGAATCGCCTTTTTTATTTATATTCCCCAATCATTTATTCACATACCTTGTCGGGTCAGAAATATTCGCTTCAATAAATCCGTTTTTTCTGTGTATGCAGCTGTCGCATTCTCCGCAAGCCGAGCCGTCAACGGAAGGCGAATAACAACTATGCGTAAGCTCGTATCTAACGCCTAATTTGAATCCTGTTTTAATAATTTCGGATTTGCTTAAATTTATCAGAGGGGCGTGAATAATTATAGGGTTGCCGTTACGCCCCGCCTTTGTCGCTAAATTTGCCATTTTTTGATATTGCTCAATGTAATCAGGACGGCAGTCCGGATAACCGGAATAATCGACTGCGGTTACTCCTATAAAAATATCGTGAGAATTTATGCTTTCGGAAAAAGCCAATGCGTATGATAAAAAAAGCGTATTTCGTGCGGGAACGTAAGTGTTTGGAATGCAAATTTCTTTACGATTTTTGGGAACTTCAAAATTTTCAGTCAGAGAATTGTTCATAAAAATTCCAACATCAATATTTATTATTTTGTGTTCTTTTACAGATAAAAACCGAGCAATCTTTTTTGCACAGTCAATTTCAATCGAATGTCGCTGCCCATAACAAAAGCTCATTGCATAAATTTCAAAATTTTCATCTTTCGCAATCGCAGCGCAAGTCGAAGAATCCAAACCGCCGGAAAGTAAAACGACTGCTTTTTTCATACCCCTCTCTTGTCTTTCCACAAAATTTTATGAATTTGCAAACCGAATCGTACATTTAATTTGTCTTTTATTATCATATCCGCCAAAACGTTCGGATCAATTTTTTCTATGCAGGGAGAAAATATGATTTCACTTACGACCTCATGGTTTTCAATAAAATTTTTCGCCCAGTTATAGCCGTCAAATCCATCTATAACGAATTTCAACTCGTCGTTTTGAGTCAAATACCTAAGATTTTTGTATAAAAAATTATCTTTTTGCCCAACCCAAGGTAATTTTACATCGACTATTTTTACAACTTTCCTGTGCAAAATCGAAATATCTTTGCTTCCGTTCGTTTCAATTAAAACTTCAAATCCGTTTTCAAGCAATTTTTCGGCAAGAATCGGTGTTTCATTTTGCTCAAGCGGCTCTCCGCCCGTTATTTCCACAAGATTCCCGCCAAAATTTTTAATTATTTCAGTTAATTCTTCAATAGAATATTTTTTTTCCGCTTCGAAATTCACATATTTTGTATCACAGTAATAACATCCGAAAGAACAACCGGAAAGCCGCACAAACGTACATAATTTACCGGTACGTGTCCCCTCCCCTTGTATCGATACGAAAATTTCATTTACGTTAAGCATTTTTCATGTTTTTGATTAAAGCGAATTACGATACTATAAAAATTAAGGTCTTGATTTCTTTAACTTTTGCGAAATGTAATTTACCGCGTCACACAAAGCGATTTTTTCCTGTTCTTTACTGTCGCGATCCCTAATAGTCACCGTCCCGTTGCCTACAGTGTCGCCGTCAATCGTTATACACCACGGCGTACCGATTTCGTCTTGACGGGCGTAACGCTTGCCTATGGACGAGTTAATATCAATTTGTGCACTGACATCATCGTCAAGAAATTCACCGTAAAGTTTTTCGGCAATTTCAGGCATACCCTCTTTTTTCACTAAAGGCAACACCGCAACTTTCACCGGAGCAAGACACGGATGAAGTTTTAGCAGTACTCTTTTTTCTTCATTTTCGCCCTCTTCACTGTAAGCGTCAAGCAAAAACGCCAAAGTCGCTCTGTCGCCGCCCGCAGACGGTTCGATGACATACGGAGTATAATGTTCTTTAGTTTCTTCATCAAAATACGAAAGCGCTTTCCCCGAAAATTCACTGTGAGTTTTGAGGTCGAAATCTGTCCGATTTGCGATTCCTTCCAATTCTCCCCATTCAGGCTGCGCTTTGAACGGAAATAAATATTCGATATCCGAGCAACTTTTCGCATAATGAGCGAGTTTTTCTTTGGGATGGTCGTAAAAACGCAGATTTTCTTTTTTTATCCCGTAATCCAAATACCACTGCATCCGCTCGTTTTTCCATTTTTCGTGCCATTCTTCGTCACTGCCGGGTTTGCAAAAGAATTCCAACTCCATCTGCTCAAATTCCCGTGTGCGAAACGTAAAATTTTTCGGAGTGATTTCGTTTCTGAACGATTTGCCGATTTGCGCGATTCCAAACGGGATTTTTGCACGCGACGCTTGCTGAACGTTAACGAAATTCACGAAAATTCCCTGTGCGGTTTCGGGACGAAGATACACGGTCGTAGAAGAATCTTCGGCGGGTCCAAGAAAAGTTTTTAACATTAAATTAAAGTTTCTTGCTTCACTTAACTGTCCGCCGTTATCAGGATTAAATTCGCCGACGCTGTCTTTGATTTCGCAGGATTTCTCGCCCAAAAGTTCCGGCTTTTCTATACCGCGTTTGACGGAATAAAATTCACGCGCAGTCTTTTTGGCTTTATCGAACTCGCCTTTGTTTCGCGCCAAAACCTTGTAGAAATCGTTGCATTGCTTGCCGTTAATCGTAGATTTTGCACCGCAAAATTCAAAGACTGTTCCGCTTTCGGGCTCCAACTGGTCTTGACGGAATCTGCTGCCGGTAAGCAAACATTCCACGAGCGGGTCTGAAAATCCCGACAAATGTCCGCTCGCTTCCCAAACTCTTGGGTGCATAATAATAGACGAATCATGCCCGTAAACGTTGCCGTGTTTTGTAACCACGCTTCGCCACCACGCGTTTTTGACGTTTTTTTTGAGTTCCGCACCCATCGGTCCGTAATCCCAGCATCCACGTAACCCGCCGTATATTTCGCTTGATTGATAAATAAATCCTCTGCGTTTTGCCAAAGACGCAATCAGCGCAATTTTCTCCTGTCTTGGGTCTGCCATCATAACTCCCTGTTTATTTGCATAAATAAATTTTAATTTGTAACGAAAATACTATTTGGCGGGTGTAAAAAATTATCAATTCGCATAGTCTTTTCAATTGCAACACACAACAAAAATAGTATATTTGTGTTTTCAGACGAATGAGAAAAATTTACGGAGAAACTAATGGTAATTACCGGTTTGGCGCAATTAGCGTATAATCTTGAAAAATATGTCGGAAAAAAAAGAATCGCTGTTTTATGTCATGCGGCGTCGGTCGATGAAAAACTAAATCATATAATTGAAATTTTACAGAAAAAAAATGTGAAAATATCGGCGATTTTCGGACCGCAGCACGGACTTTTTGGACAAACGCAGGACAATATGATAGAATGGGAAAACCAAAGCGAATTAGAGGTCAATAGGCAAAAAGTTTATTCTCTCTACGGGCAAACAAGAACGCCTACAGACGAAATGCTTGAAAAAATCGACTGTTTAATTGTGGATTTACAGGACATAGGCGCACGTCCATACACTTACGTCTGGACACTGAAAGAATGCTGCAAAGTTTGCGAAAAACTCGGCATTGAAATTTTGGTTCTAGACAGACCAAATCCTATAGGTTTCTTTGACGAAGAAGGTGCGGTTTTACAGAAAGAATTTTTTAGTTTTGTCGGAGGCGCACAAATTAGAATGATTCACAAGAAAACAATCGGACAAATAGCGAAAATGTTTAAGGACGTTTATTTTCAGCGCCTGAATTTAAACGTTATCGAAATGAAAAATTACGATATAAACATGAAATTTGAAGAAACAAAACTTCCTTGGGTTATGCCGTCGCCGAATATGTCTACAATTGATACCGCTCTTGTTTATTCCGGGCAGGTTTTACTTGAAACTACAAATATTTCGGAAGGACGGGGAACCTGTAAGCCGTTTGAATTTTTCGGCGCGCCGTTTATCAAACCCAAAGAGTTTATTGAAACATTTAATAAATTCAAAATTGAAGATTGTGTCTTGCGGCGGCATGATTTTATTCCGACATTTAACAAATATTCAGGATTTGACAATCGAGTTTGTGGGAAAACAGATGAAAAAACATTGCAAAAATATAACTGCGTGGGCTTTCAAATTCACATTACGAATTTAATGAAATTTCATCCCGTCAAAACGAGCGTCGCGATACTGAAATCCATCGCGTTGACTTCGCCCGACGATTTTGCGCTCAACCCGCCGCCTTACGAATACGAATACAAAAATATGCCGATTGATATTGTGTGGGGAAATTCGCAACTGCGAAAATTTTTGTTTGATTCCTCGCTTGAAACATACGAATTTATGAATGAAATTTGTTAATTACAGATTTTATACGCCGTTTGGACTATTTTGAACGCCTTTCAATCGCTCAATCTCTTTTTGCGGCAATTCGCGAATTTTCCCATAATCCAAATTTCCAAGTTTTACCGATGCAAATTGCAGACGTTTCAACTGCAAAACCGTCGCGCCGAGCGCCTCAAAAATCCGTCGAACCTGTCGATTTTTACCCTCGTGCAAATCGACTTCATAACAAAAACTTTCACTGTCCCGATATTTGAATCTCAACGCGTCCGCCTTTAGAATTTCGCCGTTCTCTTCCACTCCTCTTCCTATGACCTTGCGTATTTCGTCGTCAAGCAATTCTCTGTCGGTTTTTACAAAATACACTTTTTTTATGCAAAATTTAGGATGAGTAAGCGCAAAAGCCAAATCGCCGTCATTTGTGAGCAGAAGTAATCCTTCCGAATTAAAATCCAAGCGTCCTACGTATTTAAGATTTTCGCAATTGGAAATTTTTAACTTTTTTAAAGCGTCATAAATCGTCGCCCGGCCATTCTCGTCGCTTCTGCTTACTATCACGCCTTTTGGTTTGTGATATGCAAAATATCTTTTTTGTGAAATTGGGAAAACTTCCTTGCCGTCTATCGTGACCGTATCTTTTTCTTCGTTTACCTGTGAGCCGATAAGCGCCGCTTCACCGTTTATAAAAACTTTTTGCGCTAAAATTATTTCGTCGCACCGCCTTCGCGAACCTGCTCCGCACTGCGCAAGATATTTGTTAATCCTAATCGTTTCACACATCAAAGTTTTCGCTTTTGAAATTGCCGTAAAATCGTCCGTTTTGAGTCGAAAAACGTAGCACGCAATAATCAGGATCGTCAACGCCGAGCGGATAATACATCGTATCGCCGTCGCGCCAGATTCGCCGTTTGCTTTCGCTGTCTTCAAGCACTTCCATCAAACCTTTTAGCATTACTCCCCTGAAGAATCTATTGTCGTAGAAATACACGCACGCTTTGGGATTTTCACGGTAATGACGAACCCGCATAGACGAGGTGTTAGTGGTAAAATAAATCGTTTTTATCCCGTTTCGCTCTCTAGGCGCAAGCATCGCTTTTGCGCAAGGAAATCCGTCTTCGTCCACCGAAGAAATAAACGAAATCTTGCAATTGTCAATTAAACCGCCTATTGTTTTTTCTGCATCTTTCACAGTAAATTCTCCTTTGTTGAAAATATTCAATAGTTTAATTAAACACGAAGACGTTTTCGCAATCAAAAATTCTTTGAATTTACGCAATTTTATACATCCAGCCGTATTTGTCTTCAACGTCTCCGTATTGAATTCCCTGCAATTTGTTGTATAATTTTTGAAGCGTTTCGCCGACTTTACCCGCCTCGCAGAATTTATAAACTTTGTCGCCGTAAGTTATCGAACTAATAGGCGTAATAACCGCAGCGGTTCCGACTGAGCCGACTTCCGTAAAGGTTTCCAGTTCGTCAATTAAAATTCTTCTTTTTTCGACGACGATTCCTAAATCATTCGCCAAAGTCATAAGCGACTTATTGGTGATACTGGGAAGAATGGAAGTAGAATCCGGAGTCACATATTTGTTATCCCGTGTAATCGCGATAAAGTTCGACGAGCCGAACTCGTCAATATATTTGTGTTCTTTCGAATCAATATAAAGCGAAATAGGAAAACCCATTTTTTTGCCTAATTTATCGCTGTAAAGCGCAGCGGCATAGTTTCCGCCCGCTTTTACGTGTCCAAGACCTCTTGGCGCCGCACGGTCGTATTCTGTCTGAATCCAACCGTCAATCGGCATAAGCCCGCCTTTGTAATAAGGTCCTACGGGCATAACAAGAATATAAAAATCGTATTCGTCGGACGGTTGAACTCCTATTCGCGCACCAGACCCGATTAACACCGGACGGACATACATACTCGCCCCCGTACCGTATGGCGGAACGTAGTCGATATTGTCTTTTACGATAATATTAAGCGCCTGCAAAAACAGTTCGGTCGAGACTTTTTCCATAAGCAGACGCTTTGCCGTATCTTGCATGCGGACCGCGTTTTCGTCGGGACGAAACGCCGCGACGACGCCGTTTTTCATTTCAAAAACCTTAAGACCTTCAAACGCCGCCTGCCCGTAATGCAGACTGGTAGCCGCCGCATGAATCGGTACTATCGGGTCTTTTAACAATTCGATTTCACCCCATTTTCCGTTCTTGAATTTCATGCGGACTATTGAATTTGTCTGCATATAAGAAAATCCCAAATCGCTCCAAGCAATATCCTTTTTAGCCATAACAGATTACTCCTTTTTTGGAAAATAATATTTGCCGAAAATAAAATGGGCGGGAACAAGTCCCACCCGTTTTCAATAATAATCATATATTCCGTGTTATCGTTTTACACCGAATTTCGCCGAATATTTATAAGTTTTCCCCCTCGAATCTTTTGCTTCGACAATTATCAAATTACTCCCATTAACCATCAGCCTACCGATTGAAATTTCACTCGTTTCCAAAGTTCTCAATATGGAATTGCGTAATTTCAACACTTGTTTCGTTTGCACTTTGGTCATCTTCAGGAAGCCAGAATTGAAAACCGTTTCCGCCAACGGTTTAAAGGTCGTTTCGGTTTCGCTTGATACGGGAAATACGTCGGTTGAAGTTGAGGCGGATTTGAAACCCGCGATATTTTATTTGGAAAATGAAATTGAAGAATTGGAACATGAACTTGAAAATTTGGGAGTGGAATTATGAGCGCTTTAACGTTTGATAATATTGATAAGATAAACGGTTTACGCACGGATTTACTTAAAGAAAAAGAAAAATTAAGTTGGCTTAACCATATAACAAAAAACGGAAACGAAAAATACGACATGCGGATTGATGCGGGGACGGATGATTTTTATATTAAAGCGGATTTGCGCCCCGCAATTGTTGAAACGGAAGAAAGTATAAAAGAAATAGTAAAAAAACTTTTTGATTTAGGAGTGAAATTGTGAGTAGTTTGTTTTTAAGCGTCAACCATCCGGAAGCGGGGTTGAGAAGTTTCGAGATAAAGGCGGATTCTTCGCCTACGCTTGATTTGGGCGGTTTTACGGTCGAAAGGGATATCGCCGGAAGCGGAAAGCACGTAAATAAACGCACCCGTAAACTTTGGCAAATCGAAAGCGTGGATTTGTTTATAGACGTTGACGGCGGCGACCAAGAATTTTTACAGGCGACCGCGACAAGCGAATCCGACAGCGAGATTGTGTATCAGCACGACGACGGATATACTTATACCGGCGTCGGCGGGATAACGGGAGATATAAAGTATAACACTTCCGACAAAACCGTTTCCGTCAGTTTGAGCGGCGGCGGGATGTTAAGTAAAATTTCATAACGAAAAGGAGCGTCTTTATGGAATCAAAAGAGACGAAAGAAGAAAAAGAGTTTTACGAATGGGCGCAAAAAACGCTTGAAATATCGCGTGAAAAAATCGCTAAAAACGAAAGACTTTCCAAAGCCTGCGAAACCGTAATAGACGCGGCGTGTAATAACAGAATCGAATACGGCGACAATAAAATCGTTTACAAACTGAAACATCCGGTAGGCGATATAAAAGAGGTTAC